>NC_014972.1:3592500-3851869 GCF_000186885.1 Desulfobulbus propionicus DSM 2032
GAATCCCATAATCAATCAAATTGTGAAGATATTCCATGAGACTCCTCCCACGATGAAAGCAAAAAAAACAACGGGTTCGACAAAACAGAATCACCAACGTAAGAGCAACGGCCTTGGGCTTGCGCCTGAAAGCCACGCTCAATCGGTGGAGGGAACAGAGAGGAAAAGAAGAGATGAAGGTTCCTTTGCATAACTACTACTCACTTGTAAAAGGAGGTAGAACGACGGCAAAGGAGCACCTGACACCGTGGCCAGCATAGAGCAAAAAAAAATCCCGGATCGAATACAAAAAATTCGATCCGGGATAGCCCTATTTATCCGCAGAAATATATCAGGTACCGGGGTACGCCGCCGTCCACGCAGTCGTCTCCAAACATCCATTCAGGCAGGTCTTCTGGCTTCCGGCTCATCCTACTGACTGCGTCTTCCCGACCTTTTCTCAAGGTCAGTGACTTAAGGTGCAGCGTTCGTCCCCGGTCACAGCGGCGGGCCCGTCCCCGAATCGCACGGGGTTCCCTCTTGTGTTCTTGCGAACACCTGAATGCTGGAAGGATAGAAACTATAGCTCCTAAAATGTCAAGAAAATATTTTTCTATCCATCCTATTGGCCATCTCGATAATAGTAAAATGTGTAATATGGGTATAAGATCGCAACAAATTGCAATAGCGACATTTTTCACGATTACTTGACACTGCTACACAACCACGTCGTGAGACGTGTCGAAATCTTTCCCTGCAACGCCTTCTACTTTTTTCGCTTGACTTTCACTGCAAACCGTCTAAACACAGCCCATTCTCAGGCGCTCGCAAGAGCTTAATAGGGAACTCCGTGTGAATCGGAGACAGGCCCGCTGCTGTATTCGGGGACGACCGCTGCATTTTGAGTCACTGACCTTGTTGTCGGGAAGACGCAGCCAGTAGGATGATCCGTGAGTCAGAAGACCTGCCTTGAGAATTGAGCGAATGCTTCGTGGACGGAGGCGCGCTCGCACCATATCCACGGATAAAAAAGGGACATCCCGGATCGAATACTTTGAGTTTTCGATCCGGGATTTTTTTTTGCCGAACCCACCTATGAAAGTGCAGGTGTCACGCAGGAGGATGGTATGCAACGATGTTTCGCTGTTCTGATCGCTTTCCTGTTCGTTGTTTTTACATCCCCCCAGGCATCTGCGGTGGCCGCCACGACTGAAGACGCCGCCATTACTGCCAGCAGCTGGCTCACGCTCGTCGATGGTGGCTATTACGTGCAGAGTTGGCAAACTGCCTCCCGATTTTTTCGTTCTGCCATTGCCGAGGCCACCTGGGCCGCCTCCCTGCAAGCAGCACGTTCGCCCTTGGGCAGCCTGGTCCGCCGCGAACAACGCGCAAGCCAACTGGCGACCAGCCTACCCGGCGCACCTGACGGCGAGTATTGCATCCTCAGTTTTGCCACCGAATTGACCAACAAAAAAACCGCCGTCGAAACCCTGACCATGATGCGTGAAGCAGACGGTCAATGGCGGGTTGCCGGCTACTTCATCAAGTAGACAGCTCAATCTTTCCAGGAGAACGCCATGCGCCCCCTTGCTTTGTTCACCCATGTCCTGCTTGTGCTGCTGTTGTGTGCAGTTGCGGTCTGCGACACCCAGGCTGGCCAATATCCGCATGCCTTCAAGGATAGCCTCGGCCGCGAGGTATCCCTGACCAGCCCGCCGCAGCGAGTGGTCTGCCTGCTCAGCTCGGTGACCGATCTGCTCTTTGAGCTGGATCGCACTGAGTTCCTGGTGGGGTTGAGCCGCCAGGACTTGCTCAATCACAGCGCCTTGCGGGTACCGAGCATGGGCAGCTTTTTCCAGCCCGATCTGGCAGCGATCTCGAACGCCAAACCGGATCTGATCATTGCCTCCACCTCGCAGCAGGCCATGCTGCAGCCGTGGTTGGATGATCCGCAGCAGCACACCAAGGTGCTCTTTTTCCGGGAAGGCTCGCTTGAGGAAGGCTTTGCCCGCATGGCCCAGATCGGTACCCTGGTGGAACGCGAACAACAGGCGCAGGCCATCATCAATCGCAACCGCGAGCAGATCGGGCTGGTGCAGGCCCGTCTCAAACAGATGCCGCCGGAGCAGCGCAAACGGGTGGCTCGGGTGGTGGCCGGAAATGATGGTATCTCATGCCCCGGCGATGATTCCTTCCAAAACGAGATGATCGCCGCTGCCGGTGGCATCGCGCCGCAATGGGCCAAGAACGGTGGTTTTGTGGAGGTGGATGTAACCAGCTGGCAGGCCTTTAACCCGCAAATGATTTACGGCTGCGATCGCAACATGGAGGCGGTCCACAAGATGCTTGCCCAAGAAGGGTGGAAAGAGGTCGAAGCGGTGCGCAACCGGGCCATCACCCAGCTGCCCTGCTCCATCGCCTGCCAGGTGACGCCCCATGTGGGGGCCGCAGTGCAGTGGCTGGCAGCCTCCTTCTATCCGGAACTGATGGCCGATGTCGCCAAGGCGGTCAGCAACAATACGGTGCAAGGCGAGCGGCCACTCAACCTTGATCTGCCCTATGTGGCCTCCGCCAAAGTGGTCAATCACCGGGTCAACGATGCCGACTTCAAATCCCTGGTGCTCCGCTTCACCACCCCCCAGACGGTACTCTCCACCACCGAAGGCAATGCGCAGGCCGTGCAGGCGGTGGGCAATACCTCCGTGCCCATGCATGCCAGCCTTGGCCACATGGCCTTTGGTGTCGAGCAGGTACGCAAGGATGTGGCCGCCAACCTCGGCTATACGCCGGCCACCTACACCGGCATGATGACCGGCGCCGACATGGACAACCTCTCAATGCAGGTGCGGCGCGAGGGTGATCTGGAGGCCGTAGCCCTGGTGACCGCCGGAACGCGCGGTAACGCTCAACGGATGTCAAAGGATGTTGGCTATGCCCACGCCTCGGGCACCATCAACATCCTCCTGCTCACCAACCGCACACTCGCATCCGAGGCCATGGCCCGGGTCATCATCACCGCCACCGAGGCCAAGACCGCCGCTCTCTTGGATCTCGATATCCGCAGCACCGCACTGCCCTGGCCCTACCCGGCCACCGGCACCGGTACGGACTCGATGATCGTGGTCCAGGGTGAAGGCCCCTTGGTCCGTTACACCGGCGGCCACGCCAAGATCGGCGAGTTGATCGCCAAGGCGGTCCACGCCGGGGTGACCGAGGCTCTCATCGGCCAAAACGGCATCAAGGCCGGACGAAACGTCTTGCAACGACTCGATGAACGCAAACTGAGTTTGGAGCGACTGGTGCAACTCTACCCCTCCACCCTGCCGCCCCAGGAACTGGAACGCAGGCTGGAGCGAGCCCTGGAGGAGCCGGCCATTGCCGGCTTCATCGAAACCGCCCTGGCCATCAGCGATGCGTCTGGCAGCGGCCAGATTGCCAATTTGACCGCCTTTGAGCGGATGTGTTCCGCCATGAGCGAGCAGCTGACCGGCACCACCACCCTTGTCCCGGCAACTATCAACACCCCGGATCTCCTGCCACCGGTCATGGCCAGGGTCTTTGGCCTGCTGGTGGCCGGGTTGAGCACAGGTCCTACCACTTCCAAGGAGTCCCAACCATGAACCGCCTTTGTCTGCTCGTGCTGCTCCTGCTCGGTTGGGTGCAGTCGGCCCCGGCAATGCCCACCGCCAAGGTGGCTATCCTCGAAATCGATATCAACGGCTATCAGTTGCAGCAGGCTATTGGAGCCCTTGAACTGCCGCCCGCCATCGAAACCCGATTCTTCACCCTGGAGGACCTGGAGCACGATCCTCGTGCCAAGGACTTTGTGCGCGAATCCTCGGTGGTCTTGGTCAACGTCATGGCCAACCAACTGGCCAGCTACATGATCGATCAACAACTGCTGACCGGCCGCGCGGTCTATGGCCTCAACCAGGCCAGCAACCCCGAAGAACTCACCAAGAAAGGTTTTGTGTTTGACCGCGAAATCATGGCCTATTACCGCCACATGAGCCTGGCCAATATGGTCAACCTGGTACGACTGGCCGCACACCGCCACATCGACCAGGCCATCAGCTATCAACCGGTCGAGATCCTGCCCGAAATCTGCCTCCATCATCCCGATGCACCGCGCACCTTCACCACGGTTGCTGACTACCTCGCCTGGGACCGGCAGCGGCCGGGATACCAGGCCGACCGGCCCCGGGTGGCCATCCTCGAATACAACAACAGCCTCAAGGTGGGCCAGGTGGAGGCGGTGGACAAACTCATCCGCCGCCTGGAGGCTGGTGGCCTTGCCGTACTGCCCTGCTTCGGGTCGCTGCAGCAAACCCTGACCCAATACCTCCAGCCCATTGACGGCAAGCCGCCGGTGGATCTGGTGCTGGCCTTTACCCTCAAGTTCGCCTCAGCTCTCAACGAGGAGGTTCGGATTGCCCTGGAGCGGCTGAATGTACCACTGTTCAACGTCATCTCCACCTATGCCGAGACCGTGGATGAGTGGCGGCAGAGCCCTGTGGGGATCAGTCCGATGGCCTCTGCCTGGGCCGTGGCTACGCCCGAGTTTTCCGGCGCCATTGAGCCGACGGTGCTGCTGGGCAAGCAGCAACTGGTCGATCCGCTCAGTGGCCGCAAGCTCTATGTGAGCGAGACCGTGGATGAAGCGATCGATTTTCTCATCCCCCGGCTGCACAACTGGGCCGCCCTGCAACGCATGGCCAACCCCGACAAAAAGGTGGCTATCCTCTACTACAACCACAGTCAAGGTAAGCAGAACATCGCCGCCGCCTACCTCAACGTCTTCCGCAGCCTGCAAACCATCCTTGCCCGCATGCAGGCCGAGGGCTACCGCATCGACAAGCCCGAACGACTGAACGAGGAACAGATTCAACAACTGGTGCTGGCCAGCGGCCGCAACATCGGCTCCTGGGCGCCGGGCGAACTCGACAACCTGCTGGCCTCCGGCGGGGTGGAGCAGGTGAGCATCGAGGAGTACACCACCTGGTTTGAACGGTTGCCCGGAGCCTTCAAAAAACCGGTGATCGCCCAATGGGGCCAGCCCAAGGACTGCGCCATCATGACCAGAGACGGAAAGCTGGTCTTCCCCATGGTCAAGCTGGGCAACGTGGTGCTGCTGCCGGAACCGGCGCGCGGTTGGTCCGATGATCCGATGAAGCTCTACCACGATACCACCCTCTACCCGCACCACCAGTACATTGCCGCCTATTTGTGGCTCAAGGAAAAATTCCACGCCGACGCCATGATCCACCTCGGCACCCATGCCACCTACGAATGGCTGCCGGGCAAGCAAGCCGGGCTGGCGCCCTCGGACCCGCCGGAGATCATGGTCGGTACCATCCCTAACATCTACCCCTACATCGTTGACGATGTCGGCGAGGGGGTGCAGGCCAAGCGGCGCGGCCGGGGGGTAATCGTCGACCACCTCACCCCGCCGATGAAGGAGGCCGACCTGCACCATGAATACAAGCAGCTGGGTGATCTCTTCAAGCAGTATGAGACGGCCCGCACCGTTGGCAGCGAAACCGTGCCTGAGTATCGGAACAAGATCGGCCAACTGGTGGAGAAGATGGGCATTGCCAAGGATCTGCGCCTGACCACCATGGATGAGGCAGCCATGGAAAAAATCCATCTCTACCTCCACGAGATCGACGACAACTCGCTGCCCTTTGGCCTGCACACCTTTGGCAAGGCCTACGCCGAGGATGCCACCGCCTCGACCATTGAGCTCATTCAAAAGCAAAATCCCCAGGCCGATGACGACAAGATTCGCAAGGACCTGGAGGGCTCGCCCCTGCGGGAGATGAACAACCTCATCCGCGGCTTGAACGGCGAATATGTGCCGCCGGGCGAGGGCAACGATCCGCTGCGCAACCTGGCCGCCATCCCCACGGGCAAGAACTTTTACGGATTTTCCCCGGCCAAGGTGCCATCCAAGGCGGCCTGGGCCGTGGGCAAACGTGCTGCCGAGGAGATGATCCGCGCCAAACAGGAGAAGGAGGGCCACTATCCGGAAAAGGTGGGCGTGGTGCTCTGGGCCACCGAGACCACTCGCAACGAGGGGGTGCATGAGGCGACCATCCTCTGGTTGATGGGGGTGGAGCCGGTTTGGGATGCAAGCGACCGGGTCACCGGCAGTCGGGTGGTGCCCGGCCGGGAACTGGGACGGCCGCGCATCGACGTGCTGATCAATCCCTCCGGCTTGTATCGCGACATGTATCCGGAAAAGCTGTTGTTCCTCGACGAGGCGGTGCAGCAGGCCCTGGCCCAGACCGATATTGAAAACTTCCTCGCCCGCAACCAGGTGACGATCAAAAAAGCCCTGCTGGCCAAGGGCATGAGTGAGCAGGAGGCCGATGAGCAGTCGCGCTTTCGCATCTTCACCGAAGCGGTCGGTTCCTATGGCAACGGGGTCGAGGAGATGGCCGGCGCCTCCGGGCTCTGGGATTCGGATGAGTCGATAAGCAACATCTACCTCAACCGGGTGCAGTTCGCCGTCGGCCGGGGCAAGTGGGCCGTGCCGGTGAAGGAGACCTTCACCGAGAACCTGCGCGGTGTGGACACCGCTGTGCATTCTCGTTCCAGCAATGTCATCGGCATCATCGATACCGACGATTTCTTCATGTACCTGGGCGGCATGTCGCTGGCGGTGAAGAATGTGCGCGGTCAGGCCCCGGACACCCTGGTCACCATGCACCGCAAGAAGGATGAGCTGGGAGTGGAGGACGTGGCCAAGACCATCGGCATGGAGATGCGCACCCGCTACCTCAACCCCCAGTGGATCGAGGGCATGAAGCGCGAGAATTACGGCGGCGCTCGGCAGATGGCCGACTTTGCCGAAAATCTCTGGGGCTGGCAGGTAACGGTGCGTGACGCGGTCGGCGCCGACAAGTGGCAGCAGATTTTCGAGGTCTACGTGGAGGATAAGTACGGCCAGGGCTTGGCCGAATTTTTCGATAAGCACAACCCCTGGGCCTACCAGTCGATGACCGCACGTATGCTGGAGGCGGTGCGAAAGGGCTACTGGCAGGCGGACGAACAGGTGACCAAAAAACTGGCCGCCGAGTATGCCACCAACGTCATCCAGCGCGGCGTGGCCTGCTGCGATCATACCTGCAACAACCCCATGCTCAACCAGATGGTGGTCAACCTCATCTCCATGCCCGGCGTGCTCAGCCCGCAGATGGTGGAACAGTTCAAACTGGCCATCGAGCAGATGGCCAAGAAAAGTTTAGAGCAGCAGACCGCCGAACGGGCGGAACTGATCACCAGATTGAACGAGGTTCCGGCCGGGGAGCAAAAGCAGCAGGCGACCGAACCGCCACCGCAGCAACAGCCTGAGCAGACGAAGTCCAACCAGGAGATGCAACAACCCGAGCCGGTGCCGGAGAAGGAGGCCAAGGCGACCGAAGACGGCAAGGCCCCGGAAAACGTCCAGGGCTACAAGATGGAGGAGATTAAAACCAAGGATGAATCCACCGAGCTGAGTTCCTCGGGTATCCAATGGGCGGCGAGTCTGTTTGTGCTGGTGGTGCTGGCGCTGTTTGTGTGGGGCTCGCGGCGGAGATGGTGAGGTGGTCACTGCAAAGGAGCGATGACACCGGGGTGGTTCGTGCTTGGGGAAAGAATACCCAGCTCCCGGTCATTTCGACCAAAGGGAGAAATCTCTGTACTCCGGCATCACAGCGGTGGGCAGGCATACTGCCGCCTGCGCCACCCTACGAGATCGATCATGCACGTTTTGATCGTTCCCATACTGGAGCGTAGAAAACAAACCCTGATTTCTGCGCCTCTGCGGGAGAACAAAAATGATCACCATACAGAGTTCAACAGCCTTGTTTTGCAACCCTAGAAAAGGAGAACCACAATGCTCTACAAATCGCTGATTCTAGGTGTGCTCTTCAGTATCGGTATCTTTGCCGGCAAAAGCGGCATTGGCCTGGCCTATCTGCTTGGGCGCACGCCATCCTGGCGAGGCAAGGCCCTGCGTCTGCTTGGTTTTGCCCTGCTCTACGCCCTGGTGTTCGCATTGGCGGCCTGGGGCCTGCGCCTCCTTGATCCCCTGGCGCACCTGGGGACTATCCAGCGTTTCCTGCAGTCCGGAATGCAGGCGCACCTATTGATGGCCGGGGTGATGATTGCCTGGGGGCTGGCCTTGCTGCGCAAACCCCATCAGCACGGCAGCGCCAGTCGCGGCTGGCTGCTTTTGACCCTGCCCTGTCCGGTCTGCGCCACGGTGATCGTCTTCAGCCTCGCCTTTGGCCTGTCACTCTTTCCCGACCACTTTTCCCAGGTGGCCGGCGGTCTCTACCTGGCCTTTCTTGTTATCAGCCTGATGGTGATGGGCTTGATGCTGGGGTTGGGTAAAATGACCGCGCAGTCTGCGGAAACCCTGCTCGGCGGGGCCATGGTGCTGCTCGGTACCTACTTCCTGCTCTCCATGGCCATCCTCCCCCAATTCACCGATGTCGATGCGATCTACCGCATGGCCCATCACCAGGTTCCCGGTCAACAGCAGGATCTGCGTGCCCTGCTGCCGCTGGTAGTCCTCACTTTATCAACCTTTCTGGCCGGTTTTGGCCGTACCCACCAAAAAATACGGAGTTCGCACTAATGGATATCGGCGCCCTGCTGCAAACCTTCATCTACCTGGTTTCCTCCTCCCTGCTCTACCCGGTATTGCTGGCACTCAGCCTGCTGGTGCTGGTGGTCATCGTCCAGGCCGGTGGTTTCTTTGCCGAGTGGCTGGAACGGGCACGGCTCAAACCCTGCCCTTCCCAGAACCTGCCCCGGCTCTTGCAAACCGGCCAGGCCCAGGGGATGATCTCGCACCGGGTCAACCACTACTTAAAGATCCTCACCGAGATCCGCGACCAGCCGGGAAATCATGGTATCGCCGTGGAAAACCTGCTGCAATCCACCACCCTGGAGTTGTGGAAATCCATGGACCGGCTGCGCATCCTGGTGCGCACCGGCCCGTCGCTTGGCCTACTCGGCACCCTCATCCCCATGGGCACCGGCCTGGCCTCCCTGGGTCAGGGCGACATGACCAAGCTCAGTTCAGATCTGGTCATCGCCTTCACCACCACCGTGGTCGGCATGGCGGTGGGTACGGTGGCCTTCTGTTTCTACACCCTGCGCCGCCGTTGGCTGGAAGAGGATATCAAAAACATGGAACTGGCCACCGAACTGCTGCTCAATGGGCCGGTGGAGCACTGAGATGCACTACTTCCGCCCGCGCAGAACGAGCAAATCCCGCAAGGGTTTCAGCGACCCGGCCTTCCGTGACGACGATCCCATGACCGGAGTGGCCAACCTCTTTGACATTGGCCTGGTGTTCATTGTCGGCCTGCTACTGACCCTGTTCAACGCCTACCGGCTCCAGGATCTGTTCGACAGCAAATCGGAGATGACCATCATGAAACAGCAGGCCTCGGGCGAGATGGAGATCATCGTCAAGAAAGGCACCGAAATCAAGGCCTCGCGTGTCACCCAAGAGGCGGCCCAGGGCAAGGGGAACCGGCTTGGTGTGGCGTATCGGCTGGAAGACGGTTCCATGGTCTATGTGCCGGATACCTCCCAACCTGCCCTAACCAACCCAGGAGTGAAACCATGACCGTTTCCTTGCTTACCTCGCCAAGGCTGTTTGCAGTTGCCGCATGCTGCTGCCTCCCCTGCGCGGCATTCGTGTTTCCGCACACTGTCCAGGCGGCCCACGAACAGGCCACCAGCCATGGCACGGAGGCCACCACCTTGGAAACCGTGGTGGTCACTGCCGACCGGCTCAGTGAATTCGCCGAGCAGAACCCTGCCATGGTTGAGGTACTGGGACGCAAGGAGATGAGTCGGCGCAACCTGCTCAGTGTGGAGGAGGCGCTGGGCACCATGGCCGGGGTGGAGGTCAAGCAGTCCATGGGCGTGGGCTCGCGCATCTCCATCCGGGGCTCGGGAAAATCCGGCGGTGTCCTGGTGCTGTTGAACGGCCGGCCGCTGAACAGCAACCAGTTTGGCAGCGTCGATTTGGCGGGTATCCCGGTGGAAACCATCGAATCGATCACCGTGTTCAAGCCGCCGGTACCGGTCTGGTTGGGCAGCGGCGCCAGCGAGGGGGCGATCAGTATCGCCACCAAGGGGATCACCAGTAAAAAAGAGGCGGACAAGGGCCCGGCCAGCAAGCTACGGGTTGCCGGCGGTTCCTACGGCACCTTCGAGTCCAGTGCCAGCCACCAGATGCGCCTCGCATCAGGGGCCACGGCCATGGGCTCGGCCACTGGCAAGCACCGCGACGGCAAACGCAGCAACAGCGACCTCGATAGCGGCAGCTTGCTGGTGCATTGGGACGACGAATTGGAAGAGAACCGCAAGCTGGAGTTCAACGGCCGCTTCTTCACCTCGGAGTCGGGATCACCGGGGCCGCTGGATAACCCCACCCCGGATGCGCGCCAGTCCTACGACAAGGCTTCCTTTGACAGCCGACTCAGTGGTCTGGCTGGCGACAGCGGCGATTACGCGCTCAATCTCTATGGGGATACCATCCGCGTTGAAGATAAGAGCCAGACTGGTCTGGTCTCAACGCTTGACGACGACAAGGTGGGGTTGAAAGGGGAATACAACTGGAACGATGCAGCCGACCAATGGGCCCTGCGCACCAGCACCATCCTTGAACATGATGATCTTGATCACACCCTCTCCGGCAGCCACCAGCGAAGTACCGCCGGGATTGGCGTGCAGACGGATCGCAAATGGCAGGACTGGACCCTCACCGCCGGCGCACGCGGCGACGAGGTTTCCGACTTTGGCTTTAATCCGGCTGTCTCCGGTGGCATCCATCATGTGCTTGGCGTGGGTTGGTCATTCAAGGCCAATCTTGGCCACAGCGTCAACATTCCCACCTTTGGCCAGCTTTATCAACCCAGCCACGGCAGCATTGACCAAACCCGGGGCAACCCTGATCTGGACAAGGAAAAAATCCTCGCCGCCGATGCCGGTGTGGAATACAGCCCGAGTAAAATCGCCTCGCTGCGTTTGAGTATTTTCCGCAGCGACACCGACGACCCCATCCTTTACCAACGCGATTCCACCACGCACATCTACAGTCCAATCAACGGTGACAAAGCCTGGCGACAGGGAGTGGAGGCCGGAGGAAAATACACGGTGAATCCGCGACTCAGCTTGGAGGCTAATCTCATTCTTCAGGATTCCGAGGTCGAGGGGACCGGTGCAGAGTTGACCTACACTCCCCACCTTACTTCCAAGCTCACCGTACAAAGCACTGTGCCAACCAGTGAAACCCGCCTGGAAACGACCTTGCGTTATTGCGGCAAACAATACAGCGAGATGAGTAACCTGGAATCGCAAAGATTAGACGAGTATGTAACGGTGGACGGCAAACTAACGCAACCCTTCAAGCTCATGGGCACGAACGCGGAATGGTTCGTCAATGTGGAAAATCTCTTCGATACCGGCTATTCCATTCACTACGGCTATCCGGATGAGGGTATCCGCTTGCTCACTGGCCTCAATCTGCGGTTTTGACATCTACGATGACGAGGTATGGCGCCAATTGGTGTTTTACCTCGTCGAAGTCTTCGAAGTGTCTCCGTCACCGGTCCTCCCGCCCATCTCTTCTTTGAAGCACATCCTCCATGCCGTTTCATTGGCAGCGGCACAGTATCCTTGGGGGCACTGTTAATTTATGTCGTGAAAAACAGTATTACTTTTTCAATATTCGTGTTAACTGTGACTGGTAAATTCATACTCTCCCAGGAACAGCATGCACGCAAAACAGTTCACGATTCGTGTTGAATGCCCACAATGTGCGGATGGATATATCGGTCACATGACAGCCGATGAAATCTTACAACGAACACTCAACGGGGGATGCAGTCTTGCCTGTCCTCTTTGCGGTAGAATCCATCTCAGCAGAGAGGAAATCGAACAACTCGAACAGGAAAAAATCGTTTATACAGAACGTTATCGACAGATTCGCATGCAAGCCGAGTCAATATCGTTCGATGAAAATATCACGAAGGTCTAATTATGATCATTGTCACCGGAGGATTAGGTTTTATCGGCAGCAACATCATCCACGCCTTGAACGCCCGTGGCGTAACCGACATCATTGTTGTTGACGATTTCACGGACGGCACCAAATTTACCAACGTCTCTGATGCCCAGGTGGCTGATTATTTCGACAAAGACGAGTTCTTGACCCGTGTGCAGCAAGGGCAGTGCTTCAACGGAAAGGTGGATGCGCTGCTCCACCAGGGAGCCTGTTCCGCCACTACGGAGTGGAACGGCAAGCTGGTGATGGAAAACAACTTCACCTATTCCAAGGAACTGTTTCACTACGCTGACCAACACCGCATACCTTTCATATATGCCTCAAGTGCTTCGGTGTATGGTAATGGTACGACCTTCATCGAAGATCCACGATTCGAACGACCGATTAACGTCTATGCGTACTCCAAGACTTTGTTTGATCAGTATGTTCGCCGTCATGTTGTTTCTGGTCAAAGCCAGGTTGTCGGTCTCCGGTATTTTAATGTGTACGGGCCACGCGAACAGCATAAGGGAGGCATGGCCAGCGTGGCATTTCACCTGCGCAATCAACTGCTTTCGAAAAAGGTTGTTCACCTTTTTGAAGGATCGGATGGTTACGGCCCCGGTGAACAGCGCCGCGATTTTATCCATGTGGAGGATGCAGTTGATGTCATCCTCTGGTTTTTGGAGTATCCGGCAATATCCGGCATTTTCAATGTCGGCACCGGAAAAAGTCAGAGTTTCAACGAGGTGGCCCAGGCAGTACTAACGGCTTTTGGGTACGGTGAGTTGCAATATATTCCTTTCCCGGAACACCTCAAAGGTCGTTACCAGAGTTTTACCGAGGCCGATATCACCCGCCTGCGAGAAGCAGGATATAATCGGGCATTTCGTTCCGTAGAATCGGGGGTTCTCGACTATATGGAATGGCTGGGACAAGGCGAGCCTATCTTCGCCCGGGGGGCGGTTGCCACGCTATGAGAGGATTGGATACTGTGGTGGTTTTGAACCGCCCGGTGCAACGTGACCGTGCATCGGGCGTTTTTTTAAAATCGAGGAAAAAGAGGCAAACAGCTCCGAAGACCGGCTCTTCCAAAGAATCCAAGTAAAGCCGCGTCATTTCAAACCACGGATTTTCTCTTACCAAATCGCATTGTTGAAAAAAATAAAGTTCATTGCAGATGGAGACTTTCCTGGAGAGCGCCAACAGTTAGATTCTCTTTAAATTCAATCCGCTGAACGTCTGCCACCTATCGTTGCAACGTGAATATTCTTTCAGTCGTCCCCTGAAACGCCCCCTGTTTCCCCCCTCAACTAACCCCAAAACGATGTCACGCTGCAGGTGCGATGTCATCACCCCTGAAAAAAGAAGAGAGACCGATTGGAACGGTCGCCTTTTCCATTTTAATCTGGGAGATGATCATCCATGCAGTCCATCATTCTGTCTTTAGCCAGCCGATACGCTCTTTCCACCGCCGAAGTCATCCAGGAAATTGAATCTGCCTTTGCTCGCCAGCTCTCCCAGTGGTACCGCCAGGAGGTCATGGTTTTTCTTCGAGAAGGAATGCAACTGGAGGTTGTGACCTACGGTCCGAGAAACGGCCTTCCTGTGCAACACATTCTCGATCTTCCCGCTGTCCTTTCCCGCAATCAATTCACAACCATTCTGGAAAACCACCTGGCCATGGCCGCAGTCATCAAACAGGTCCGCTTGCTCAAGGGGTTTGAGCGGCGACTGCTCTGGGGCGAAGTTGTCCGCAACAGAGCCGGCGACCATCTCCTGGTTGAAACCGAGATCATCCCGGACGAACCGATTATCGCCATCTGTCCCGTCAACCGGATCGGCCTGCATGAACGCCATACTGGCCGTTTTCAGCCTGGCCAACGCCGGGCCTTCCACCTGCGCCGAATCGAACCGGTGCTGGTGAACGGTACCCCTCGCACCAAAGTCATCCTTGACCGGGTCTCCAAGACTCTGACCGAGAATCTGCTCAGGTATTATCTGGGTGATGCGGCTCATCGGTTTCATTTCCGCTGCCTGACTCGCTACGTCGGCCACAAGAGCGTTGTCCTAACCACAAGAAGGCTGCCGCATCAGGTGATCATCGCCGTGGACCGGGAACTCCAGGAACGGATCGAGGTCCGGATCGTCAAGGCCTTGCCATGAAGTCACCAGAATCGACGGAACCGAAAGCCCCTTGGACCCATATCGGACAAGGCGTGCATCTCGATCATCCGCAAACGGTCATGGAACTGGGTGTGCCCGACAGTCACCGTAAGGGTCATTTCTGGTGCTTTGGCACCACCCGGGTCGGCAAGACCCGGATCATGGAACACATCATCGAGCAGGATATCTGCAAGGGGTATTCGGTGGTGGCCATTGATCCTAAGGGCGATATCGATCTGTTCTCCAAGATCACCCAACTGGCCCATGAGACCGACCGGCTCGACGACCTGATGCTGATCACCCCGATCTTTCCCCAGTACAGTGCTATCCTCGATCCTTTGTCGTCCTACTACATGCCCGAGGAACTGGTGGCCCATATTACCGCCGGGGTAGCCATCGGCCGTGAACCCTATTTCTTCGGGGTGGCCTACGAGGTCAGCCTGGTAGTGGTCCAGGCGCTCATTATGCTGGCCGAGCAGGCCGGGCATAAGCCCTCGTTCAACCTCAACGACATCAAGAACCACATCAGCCATCAGGACCTGGAGCAGCTCAAAGAGAAGATCGATTACATTGACAGCCCGGAGGCCAAACAGCTCTCCCTGGATATCCAGAAAATTCTCTCTACGCCGGCGGACTACTACTCCAAGGTGGCCAGCTCCTTGCGGGTGGCGCTCACCGAGTTGACCTCGGGCAATGTCGGCAAGATCATCGGCAAGGCTGACGAGAACCGTTTCATCCAACGGCTGGAAGAAGGCAAGGGCATCATCCTGGTGGTGCAATTGGGCTTGTTGTTGACCAAGCGGGCGGCCTATACCGCCGGCAAGGTGATCATCTCCATGATCCAGGCCTTTGTCGGCCGGGTCTATTCCTCAGGCAGGAATGTGACCCCCTCTTTAGTGCTCCATATCGACGAGGCCCAGTCGGTCCTCTACCAAGGGATCGAGGACCTCTTTGCCAAGGCCGGCGGCGCCGGGGTGTTCATCCACGGTTATCCTTGATTTTGCACCGGGAGAGGCCGCACAGGTTGATTTCGGCGCTGGTCCCAAATTGATCGATCTCCACACCGGCGAGATTCGATCGACCTGGTTTTTCATCATGACGCTGTGTTACTCCCGGCACCAGTATGCCGAGATCGTCTGGAACCAGAAGGTCGCCACCTGGCTGGCCTGCCACCGCCGGGCCTTCGAGTGGTTTGGCGGCGTTCCGGAAAAACTGATCATCGACAACGCCAAATGCGCCATTACCCGGGCCTGCGCCAAGGATCCAGAGGTGCAGCGCTCCTATGGTGAACTCGCTCTGGGCTACGGCTTCCGCATATCGCCCTGTCCGCCGCACGATCCGCAGAAAAAAGGGCGGGTCGAGGCAGGGGTCAAGTATGTCAAGCATGCCTTTATGCCCCTGAGACAGTTTCGCGATCTGACCGACGCCAACCGCCAGTTGGTCCAATGGGTCATGCATGAGGCCGGCATCCGCATCCATGGCACCACGCGCCGGCCGCCGGTGGAGCTTTTTGACGAGACCGAAAAAGCCCTGCTCCAACCCCTGCCGGACATGCCGGTGCAGGAGGCGGTGTGGGTCAAGGTCAAGGTGCACGGCAACGGACATGTCGCCTACGAGAAAAACCTTTACTCCGTACCCTTTCAGCGTATCCGCCAGACCCTCTGGCTCAAGGCCACCGACACCACCATCCAGGTCTTTCACAACCACGAGATGGTGGCTGTGCATCCGCGCCTACACGGGGCCGGGCGCCACTCCACCCTGGATAATCACATGCCTCCCGATGCCCTGGCCTACAAGCTCCGTGATCCCCAGTGGTGTTTGCGCCAGGCGGAAACGATTGGTTCCGCTTGCCTGCAACTCATCAACCAGCTCTTTGCGCACCGGGTCCTTGATCATCTCCGCGCCGCCCAAGGGGTGATCCGTCTGGCGGAGCGCTATGGCAACCAACGGCTCGAAGCCGCCTGTGCACGGGCTTTACTCTTTGACTCGCCCCGGTATCGCACCGTCAAAACCATCCTGGAAAATGACCAGGAACAGGCCGCAGGGCTGCACGATGCTCCGCTGCCCGCCATCTACAGCGGCAACTCCCGATTCCAACGCAACACCACCGATCTGATCCAGTGAAAGGAGCAACCATGCAGCCCATGCCCGAATTGACCCCCTTGCTCAAGCAGCTCCGACTCTCCGGTATCCTCGAATCCCTGGCAGCCAGAAACCGCCAGGCCATTGAGGCCAAGCTCGCCTATCCCGAGTTCCTTGCCCTACTCATCCAGGACGAGGTTGCCAGAAGAGACCAGAAAAAGTTCAGCCTCCGGGTCCGACGCGCCGGATTTCGCTCGCAGAAGACCATCGAACAGTTTGATTTCGACTTCAACCCCGGCATCAACCGGGCCTTTATCCAGGAACTGGCCACCTGCCGCTTTGTCGAAGAACCAGCCAATCTCCTCATCGCCGGCCCCTGCGGCACCGGCAAGAGCCATCTCGCCCAGGCGCTCGGCCATTGTGCCGTGCGCCAAGGGCATGAGGTCGTGTTTACAACCCAGACGCAACTGCTCAACGGGCTGCACGCAGCTCGCGCCATGGGCACCTTTGAACGTCGCTTCCAGGCCCTGGTCAGGGTGCCGCTGCTGATCATCGATGATCTGGGGCTCAAACCGCTCAGGCCTCCCCAGGATGAGGACCTGCACGACCTCATAGCCAAACGGCATGAGCGCACAGCTATCCGCAACTGTTCGAAGGTCTACACCGTTCATGATCATATAGCTCGCGGCTGTATGCCTTAAATCGTGCATGTGAAAATTTTCGATGCCGGCTCTTTTTACAGTGTTCCGCCTCAGTTGGAAATGGACAATCTTGCCGTTTGCAGTAAGGACTCCGAAGGAGCCGTATTGTCTTTTTGAGAGAGCATCGGGTTTGCCGACGGCGCCCGAAGCCGTTTTGTCTTCCTCAGTTCTCTGGCCGCTTCCAGTTTCCGGTCCCGCTCTTTGAAAATTTCCTGCTCCCTGCCACTGAGCTTGTCCACTGGAGCCACGTAGCCAATGGCGCTATGCAGCCGGACGTTGTTGTAGTGGGCAATGAACTTCTCCACCATCCTCGGGGCGTCGTCAAGGGAAAGCGGTACGCCGGGGCGAATGCACTCTCCCTTGATGGTGGCATGAAATCGCTCCAACTTGCCGTTGGACTGCGGATAGTACGGTGATGTCCGCACGTGCGTCATGCCGGAGAGCCGGATGAATTCCTTGAAATCCTTGGCAATGAATTGCGGGCCGTTATCGGAGATGATCCGAGGCCGGGCTTCGGGGTATTTCTCCTTGGCCCGTTGGACAATGATCTCCACATCCTGCTCCGTCATCTGCTCCCGGATCTCCCAATGAACGATGAAACGGCTGCAGCCGTCGAGCAGGCTGCATAGATAATAAAAGGTGCCGCAGATATTGAGATGTGACACATCGATATGCCAATGTTCATGAGGACGAAGCGGTTGCACGAAGCCATTTCCCTTGGCGCTGTTTTTTCGGTTCCACTTCTTGAGCAAACCGGCCTTGGCCAAGACTCGCCAGGTACTACTCGGACTGACGGCAACAATGTCCCGATCAAGCATCATGAACGTCAACCGCCGATACCCTTCCAGGGGATGATCGAGCGCAAACCGGATGATGGCCTCCTGCTCCCAGGACTCCAGCCAGAAGTCACGAGGGATTAGACCGTTATGTTCGTTTGCCTTGCCGCAACGGCCAATCCAGGCGTAAAATTTACTCCGCGCCACGCCAAGCCAGACGATGAGCCTGTTGGTGGGTATTTCTGCTTTTGCACTCCACCGGCGACTGAAATCAACCACGGCATCGCGGGTGTCATGGGGAACCCAACCGCCATTCAGAGCTCCCCAAGTTCTTTTTTTAACTGGATATGCTCCTCCAGCAGTTCCGAAAGCACTTCATGTTTCCGGCGCAATTTCTCCTCAAGCTCACGAATGCGCTTCTCCTCCGCCTGCTGTTTGCTCTTTCCTTCACGGGCAAACGCTGAAGCCCCTTTTTCAAAGAACTGCTTCTGCCAATCGTAAAAAATCTTCGGCTGCAATTGGTATTCGTCGCACAAATCCGAAACCGCCTCTCGGCCAACCAAGTGCCGTTTCAGGATAAAGACCTTCTCTTCAGGGCTGTAGTTGTGACGCTTCTTTCGCATGGACTTCCCTCCGTTCATGATGGTTTATCATAAACGGCAGGATTGTCCTATTCCTGTTGAACCAAGACAACTACCCTTCAAGAAAGAAATCCGAATCAATTCTTTTCACGTCATACCGCTCAATCGTCGCAACACCCAGATCATAGTCAATCATCAGGTCAACCAGCTTGTTCCCATCAATGAGCACCACTCGTGGATCGATGGTCGCCACATATTGCTCCGCATCTCTCGTAAAACTGGAAGTTGTGATAAAGACACCTCTCTTGGCCCTCTGTCCGTGCAACGCGCCGACAAATTTTTGGATTTCGGGACGGCCCACAACACCTTGCCATCGCTTTGCCTGGATGTAAATGACATCAAGGCCGAGTTTGTCCTCCTTGATGATGCCGTCGATGCCTCCGTCACCGGTTTTGCCAACAGCCATTCCTGCATCTTTGATCGAACCACCGTATCCCATTCTCACGAGTAGTTTGATGACCAACTGTTCGAAAAATGCTGGTGAGTTGGCGGATATCAAAGAGAGCAGCTCAGCGGCCAAGTTCCCGCGCATTTCCTGGTAAGCGGCTTCGAAGGTTTCTTCAGGAGTGGCAATTTTCTCAGAATCGTCATTTGTATCCGCTTTTGCATCTGCGCCACCGTTCTGCTGATGGAACGCCACGAATTCAGGATATTGCTTTAGGTGTTGAACGCGCAGTGTTACCGGCTTCGATGCCAGCAGCTCCTTGCCACGTTCAGTAATACAAAAGACTCCGCGTTTCGGGCTTTCCAGCAACAGTGCCTTGGCGAGATACGCACGCGCCCATGCAATCCGATTCTTATATACGGCCTGTTTTCCGCTGGGCAACATTTCAAGCATGTCGGCATCTGTCAGTTTGAAATGGTTTGCTAACGCCTCATAGGCTTCTTTCAGGCTATGAACATTGCCGTCACTGGAGAGTTGGAGCATTGGCAAAAAGAACGACTGGAAATCCGGTACCGCCACAATTCTCCTCCTTTTGAAAGCCATCAGCTTAAAACAACAACATTTTTTTATACAGGTTCATCCGCTTTTAGCAACGGCTATGTGAGATTTGGTCGGAATTAAAATCTTCCATAAAATGTCGTTGTTATAAAATGCAGCAAAAGGATTGAGCTGTATCCAGCTTGAATCAATAGAGAAAATTTGACCAGTTCGCCAGAGGCTCATGACCTCCGAACGGCGATGAGGTCATAAGACTCTGGAAAAACTGCCCACCTCCTCACGCGACAATAATCGTAAAAATATTCAATAATTTTATCCAGTTTTAATCACCCGTTCCATCTTCTATGTACCTGATATTATCAACCACCTTCCGCGTAGACATTCTCCGCGCGGAGAACGGAAAAATCAAATCAACAGAGGATGTTAATTATGGGAACGCACAAGTTTGAAGCCGATGTCAACAAGCACATTTGGGATGATATTTCCGATGAAGTGTTCGAGGAATACCTGGAGCGAACATTCATCGCCAACATCATTGAAAATGCCATCTATGAAAATCGCGCTCGGTGGGATGTGCCGAGTGTTTTTCAGTGGTGGCGTGTTGGAAAATGTTTTGCGATGGCTGCATTTGCCGCCGGTGAGGTCATTGTCGAAACGCCTCTCGGCACTCTTTGGGGTCGTCAAACGTGCGGGCAGCCAGTGTATCAGGATCTCAATGTTCAAGACATCTTGACTGCAATGCACAGCGCTTGATCGATCCACAAACGGACCGGCTGCTGAGCTAAAGTGGCCGATCCGTTGTCAGATTATTTCATTAAAAATTATTTGAATTTTATTTAGATAAAACAGCAGATTGAGGCGTCTTCAGCTTATTAGATATTATCAACAATCTTTTGTGTGCGGACCTGTTGCGCACGGAAGCAACATTCAATCTTTACCGAGGTATTAATTATGACAACTTTCGAATTATCTACTGCCGTTAAAAGTCATATTCTGTACAACGTGACTAGTCAGGTCATGCGTGAATTTGATGAAGAAACTGAATTAGCAACAGAAATAAATGGAACAATTGAAACCTTGGGTAACCCGGACACAAATTCTGCTGATTATGAATGGTGGCTCGTGTCCAGCGATTTTGCCTATGCTGCGATAGAAGCAGCGGAAATTATCGTTGTTACACCATATGGTGCCATATGGGGACGTGATCCTCACGGGCCATTATTAGCGCTCGATGAAATCGTACGAGAAATTATGAAAACTATTCATCAAGCTAACACGCAAAACTGACAGGTCGGCAGCCGGTATGGTTCACGATATCGGCTGTTGATTCATTTTCTCCTCATCTTCTCTCCTCTGTTTCGTTTCCAGATATTTCCATTTCAGGCACTGAAATACCGCCGACCGAACCCAAGCATGTGATTTACACCTCTGGAAATCACTGCTCGGTCGGCCTGACACTTACCAGGTAACGACACGTACCTGTAAGGGTCTGTTCACACTAATCTTTCATCACAACACCGCATCCAATGGCTTCCACCAAAATCGCTAAGCTCTGGGTGAACCACGTCAGCATGACCGGTGATCCATCACGACACATGGCTTATCTCATAGACGGCCACCAACTAGCTCCAGACGGACGTCCGCAGATTTGGACCAAATCGCTGCCGAAAAACTGCAAAACCGATAATGCAACGCTGGTTGCACACTGGCGTGGAATCCATGACCAGTTCCTGTCCGAACGTGCCACGCCTGGCAGCATGATTCACCACAACGCGAAAATCACCGTTCGACAGTTCGTTATCAACCTACCGAATTGCATCAGCGACGAGCAGGTGAACAAACTCGCAAAAGCAGTGCTTCAAGATTTTCCGCGCCACATTCCCGTATCAATGGTTCTGCACAAGACATCTAACCGAGGCAAACAACATACGCATTTGCAAGGGTTGTTTTCGTATCGAAACGGTGGTTACGGAGCGATTAACGACGAATTCCGTCTCAACATCACCGGATTGATGAAATGGACCGTCAGGCGTGAGTTGACCAATCTCGGCTATGAGGTTGACCAAGGCTCACCAGGGTGCGGGATCAATACCAAAGAACGCCGATGGCTCAACGCTCAAGGAACTGTTGAGCAACGACGTAACCCACGAATTATGACAGCTCTTTCAGAAAAAGCAGAAAGCCCACGACTCAAAGCCTATTGTGCCAAACAAGCGGAAGTGATGACTGCTCGTGTTTCGTCACTATCTGTGTCCGTCGATGACACATTAAAAATTATGACCACGATGGAAACAATAACCGATCTTCTCGTTACCTATACTCAGCACGATAATTCCCAGCGGGGGCAATCCGGCGGTGATCAACCGCAGGCGGCTAATCAGCCTTTGACCCAGCAGCAATTAGAACTTGCACTCATGGAGTGCGAGAAAATGGCAGCATACGAAGAAAAATTCAAAGAATATCAAGTTTTAAAGCAGCGATCCCGCAATACGAACGTGCCTATAACCGTATTGATCAAATTTAAGGAGCGTCCCTTCCGGGCTCATTTAATTTCGTTGTACAGCAATGGATCACCACTGTCGGAGTTAGCCGAGTATGTGGCCATTTTCTATGGTGTTGTTGGATTGTCACCACAGACTTTGAGAAAAATCCTGCAAAGATGCGACAAGGAAGCATGGGCCGCAGCAACGGAAAGTTATCAAAATCACCGTCAAGTCAAGCCAAGTTGCAAGAACGCTCCCTCTCCACTTCAGGAGAATGAAATGCGACATCACATTACTTTTGACGGCCTGAGTATACTTGACGCCGGGAAATCGGTTCCCCCGATACAAATATCCCATGGTGACATCGGAACTCCACCAGTACTCGATGGATCGGTCACGGATTATCTAGTCCGATGGCATCCAAGACTGAGGTCACTGGCTCTTGATTTCATCATGCGCCAGCATGCGCTACTTTTTCCCTATGAGGACGGCGACGAAGCGCGTGCTCGACTGGAAACTTTGATGAGTGATCGGTGCGCGGTTCCAGTGCATGATGAGACAGCGCCCGATGGACTCTGGCGGCATGGTGATGCTCTCAGGCTGGAATTGGCATTAAAAGCTCCAGCGTTCAAGATCATTAATCATGATCCGAAATCATTAATCGAATTCGCGGTTACCGAGATGATTCGTAACGCTTACCGCCGGTTGCACGCGCTGGAGAAACCGCTGACGGAATGGTTCTTCTCAGTTTTCCTCCAGACATCGCAACCAACGCAAATCCCGTTTGATGTGCTTTATACTCATGCAATTGAACAGACGCGTCCGACACCGGCGGAAGCATCAAAGATAATGAGGGAGAATGCCATCTTTTGGAAAGCCGAACTCCAATCGCTTGGCAACCAGTACCTGATGGCAACGGTGCCAGATCCTCGATTGATGACCTTGCAAAATGCAGCGCTTTATCAGCAATTAAAACGATTTCTCGGCGAGGAGACGTGAATCATGGCATCCAAAACAGCAGCAACTGATTTGAGCTACGAACAGCTCTTGGAAATGATCTCGGCTTTTCAGTGGATGCCGGAACTAAAGCGACTTCGGTTTGCGTTGGACCAAGACCGAGATAACGGCCCAGGAAATCCAATCTACGGTTGCCTGCATCATCTCGCGCCCGGTATCGAGCGGATGGAAAGGCGCGGATCATTGACCTGCCATGAAATTCATCTGTTTTTGATCGAATTGGCACAGCGATACGAGCTTGTGCAGCAGATCGATGCGAAAAGCCTGGTCACGGAGGTCAACCGACTCGTGCAAACCCTTAGTGTCGATTTGGTCATGCTTGGTGTTGGAAATGCCTACGTGACCGGGTTCGTATTGTTGCTCCGGTCACGAGCGCCTATCGAGTGGAATCGGTTTTGTGACTATGTTGAGAGGCAGGAATGGAAAGTCAACCTGTCGACCGTGGGTGCTCAATCACCTGCGCCTTCGGAAACGATCATTAACGCCGAAGATGATGTTTCGATTGAACCGACGGTAACCGCGCCGAGCTTGAGGGGATTGGCTCGCGCATTTGATAATCCAGAATTTGCAGCCTATGCGGATTCGGTTTTGAATGGTTGTCGAAGCCATAATCAGACCGAAGAAGATCAAGAAGGCATTGCAGAAAACAAGCTAAATCTCCGCGCGGAGACCGGCACCGGCAAATCCTATCAATGGCGATTCAAGAAATTTGGGTTACGGTAATTCATGTTTTGAAATATAAATTCGGCATGATAGCATCAAGTTTATAATTAAAGATTAGCATCCCAGAGGACTCGTGCCGATATGACAAAATCTGATTTGATTCAGGCTTTAGCTGAGCAGATGAACTTACCCGTGAAGGACGCCAAATCCATCGTCGATACCATCATTGGTACGATGGTCGACGCGCTTGCGGAAGGTCGCGGAGTCGAGTTGCGAGGTTTTGGAAGTTTTCAGGTCCGAGAATATGAAGGCTATACTGGTCGAAATCCTAAGACAGGCGAACAGATCAAGGTGGCACCGAAAAAGCTGCCGTTCTTCAAGGTCGGCAAGGACCTGCGGGACCGGATCAACAGCGAGCAGTAGATCAACAGGCATTGTGGTACACGAGTCTACTCGCGTGAACCAAAAGCCTTCGCACCATTCGGGCACGTCTTGACGCAAGCGCAGCACCTGATGCACAATTCTTTAGATGTCGATACGGGATTTTCTCTGTCAATAGCGCCAGTTGGGCAGACAAGAGCACATTCTCCACATCGGGAACAAAGCGCCTCGTTCACCGATGGTGCTATGCTTGCCCGCATCTGAACCTCTTTGTACGGGAAATTCCCAGGGACGTAGAGGGGTTCATTTGGGATGTTACTCGCGGTCTGGATTTTCTTGAGAATGGCTTGTCCAAACGCGTGAGCTTTTACCATATCTTCAGTGTCAGGCTGATCAATGGCAATTGGCTTGTTAGAAGTAGAATAGGAATGCTCGCCGACAAATGCTCCGGCGGCAATGGGTTTGAAACCGGCCTCAATGGCAACATTCCTTAGCTCGATGAGTGCATCTTCGTAGGCCCGATTGCCGTAAACAACGATAAGGACAGCGGGCTTGCCGTTACCTTTTATTTGTTTAAACCGGGAGAGCATGACAGAAGGCAGTCTACCCGCGTAGACTGGTGCGCCGATAATTGCCACGTCTTGATTGAATTCTTGGCGCATCTGTCCGGTTGCACCTGGAGGAGTCAGGTCAAAATACTGCTTTGATGTCGGTTGCAGTCCTTGAGCAATACCCTCGACTATTTTCCTGGTCGTATTTGTTGGAGAAAAGAAGATCAGGCTCGTCGATTCGATATTCATATTTGCCTCAAAATTTCAACTGGTCCTTTTCATTGTTTAACCAACAAATGTTGGGTGATTAACTGCGCGATACTTCCGTGCCATCGTCTCAATGTCGTGCTACATCGCACCAGGCTGTTAATTTGATCTCACTATAACAAATAGCGTCAACGGTAGCGGTATGCGCTTCCACTGCTCCAAAAGCCCATAGCCGATGCCTGTATCGGGTCACAATATTTAAATCCACGGCTAGCCGTTCTTCACGCTGCAAGTTTGATGTTTCCATAATCATTGCTCCAATTGCAGCATGGAGCGGCTTGAGATTCGCTTGGGGTTTTTTATTACGAGATATCTTGCGGTGATATTGGTTTTGGTCTGTAATTTATCGTAATAATATGAGAATTTTATTTCTTGATCCGCATGGGAAACATGCTTATTTATTTTACAAATAAGCATGTTTCCCATGCGGCATAACTCCTCTCTGTAAACCTTGCTTTTTTCTAAATTTCCTTTGTTTTTTCATTTAGTTGTGCCTGCCTAGGCCGCATCAAAGAGATTAATGTCACTCTGTCTGATGCACCGATCATGAGATCATTCGGCTCCCGTAGCTTGGCGATACCGGTTCATCGCTTGGAGAGTTTGACTTTTGTTCATTTTTTATGTATGTTCAAAATTAATGAACACTGATAAAAATGAACATAACCATGAAGGCGGTATCGCTATCCTTCGTCAAGCGATGGAAGCTTTGGCGGAGTTGGTCCATTTCCAATACGAGGTGGAGCCGACTCGCGATCATGTCGACGAACGGTACGATTGTATCATTCGGGTTAAAAATTACGATACGGAACTCCGGTGGTGTGTTGAAGTGAAAAATCGGCTCACAAAAGGGGACGAGCTTAAAGCTCTCCGCTGGAAGGAGAACGCAAAATATCCTCTTCTGTTGGCAACCAAATACATTCCTCCCCAGGCGGCATTTAGATTGAGAGAAAATGGCATCCAATTCGTTGATACGGTTGGCAATGCTTTTATCAATCAACCACCGCTGTTCATCTTTGTGCAAGGCAATAAACCGAAACCCGGAGAAATAGTGGCGGCGCCTGCTGCTCGTCTTTTTAAGGGGGTCGGTTTAAAAATCGTGTACCTCCTGTTGTGTCGACCGGAACTCGTTGTAAGGCCGTATAGAGAGCTGGCTGATATGGCAGGTGTCGCCTTGGGAACAGTGAACGTTACGGTGATGGAATTGATCAAGAAAGGCTTCATTCTCGATATGGGAAAGAAAGGGAAGAAGCTCTTGGATACAAAGACTCTCTTCGACCGCTGGATTGCGGCGTACCCTGACAATCTCAAGCCGAAGTTATTGTTGGGACGATTCCGAGGTGATGGTGACTGGTGGAAGGATGCTCAGCTAGATCCCGTGTACGCTCAGTGCGGAGGAGAAGTTGCCGCAGCGAAACTGACCGGATATTTGAAACCAGGCGCGGTCACGCTATATGTCGATAAAAATCGTTTGCCTGAACTGGTAATCACAAACAGGTTGAAAAAAGACCCACAAGGCAACGTTGAGATACTTCAACGATTCTGGCCACCAAAGAACGGTTTCGGTGAAGGTGATACCGTTCATCCGATCCTTGTCTATGCAGACCTACTCGCGCTAGGCGAACAACGAACCATGGAAACCGCACAGATTCTCTATGAGCGATATCTCGATAAATATTTCGAGTAGTATTGAATCCGACAGGGTGGCCGTTCTCAGGAGTATCCAGGAAGTTGCTCAAGAACTTGGCATACATTTCATAGCGGTGGGAGCTTTTGCTCGTGACCTGATTTTCGAGCACTTTCATCGCATTCCAGCACCGCGATTGACGGAAGACATTGATATTGGTGTTGAGGTCGCAAGTTGGGAAGATTTCCATCGGTTGACAAGCATTTTGATCGACCGCGGACTCTTTGCAGCGACAAGGGCCGCATCGATTCACCGACGTAACCAGTGCCGCCATCGTCGATATCGTACCCTATGGAAGGATAAGCGATGAAATGAAACGGATAAGTTGGCCACCGGACCATGACATGGTCATGAGTATGCTCGGTTTTGAGGAGGCTTATCAATCTGCATTAACGGTACGTATCAACAACGAACCTCCCTTAGATGTTCTGGTTCCATCAATACCGGCTTTGGCGCTTATGAAAATAATCTCTTGGGATGACGCGTACCCAAGGCGCGAGCGAGATGCTCAGGATCTTCTTTTCATCATGGAAAACTACGGAAACGCCGGGATTGAGGATGAACTGTACGATTCTCATGTGGATATGCTTACTGAAGAGAAATTTGATACCAGGCTTGCTTCAGTTCGAATCCTCGGGAGAGACATTGCGCGATTGGGTAGTCCGGAGACAATAAGGGCCGTAGAAGAAATTCTGACCTGTGAGACTGATGAAGATAACGGTTTCAGAATGCTCTCGGATATGGCCAAAGGATCAATGCGTCAAGGGACCAGGTTTGTGGCTGCTCTACAACTCCTACGGAAACTCTTGCAAGGAATTCAAGAGAGCAAGCCGAAGGCGTGAGCGGTCAAAATTAACTTTTCGTTTAACCTCTAGGGCTCACTCAAGGTTACCTTTCTCCGCGCGGAGATTTTGAATTACCGCAGTGTCTGGCTTAGTGGAGGCAATGACTTATCGATAAAAAAAATGCAGATGAATTCTGATGTCGTCGAGCGGTGTGTTATCGGTAGCGTAGAGGCGCGGCAGCTTGGCTAATCGTTTGGGGGGTGGAATGTTGTACATGTCCTGTATCTCTTTGGATTGAGGCTCAAATTGATAGTTCCAATTGATGGATTTATCTTAGAAACCTCAGTCGGGTTTGACAGGGCTATTTGATATCTCGCCGAAATAATAAGAAAATTTCTACGATCCGGGCTGTTCTGTTATCAGTTTTAACGCTGATATACCCTGAAAGTGTTTTGCATTGTGCGTGACCAACGGCACTTTATGGCGAAGAGTGCATGCTGCTATCCAAGCATCATTCGGGTCTATAGGGTTACCGTTTCTATTTCTCTCTGAGACGAGACGAGACGAGACGACCATAACACCTTGCGATTTCATGATCATACGGAATAACGACAAAATTTCTTAGAGTCGTTTCAAGGCTGTTACGCTTAGTACTCCCCCAATTGGCTTTCTCGGCCCCGTAATACAGTTCACCGACAGTAATAAATGAAATAGCCAAAAGGCGACCGTGGCAATGCGGAGCATAAGCATGAGCAAGCGGAACGCCTTTCATCATGTACGAGACTATACAGGTATCGAGGATAATCTTAGCATCGCTCATGATTTTCCCGCACCTCCTTGTCGAGAATGCCTCAACACGTCGATTGCATCTTCAAATCCGTCGTCTGCTTCACCCGGCCACGTACCGAATAGCACCCCAACGTCGATCAACGGTTTAACATTTTGGGCAAACGCTAATTCATCAAGCGAGGGAGATTCCCAGAAGTCATTGGAAATCGGCGTTCCCAACGGAAGTAAATCCATGGCTTCATTATCACGGTCCTCAAGCCGTTCTATGTCATGAATTTTAATGCTCGCTATTTTTTCGGTAACAGGGTCCTCTTTGGCCTCACCTACAATCCGTACAAATTGAAGAATATTTTCTAATACCTCGTCTTTTTGATCTTCTTTAAATAAACAAAGTACGGGTTCGCCGACTGACGGATGTATGCGGCATCTGGTGCCGTGCTCTTTAAAATCCGCCATAAGAAGGCGACCTTCAATAGTCCGGATATTGGTCTGTGGTCCTTTGATTCTCTCTTGGATTCTATTAAATCCTTCAAACGTAAAACTGGTTTCTAGCGGTGTTTTGCGGTTATTTAGTTTGAAAGCGATATTATCGATGCCTTGAGAAAATAGAACCCCAGCATCACGCCAAGCCATTAGTACACCCGTGTCATAGCCAGGCGGTAAAGAATCATCGGGATATTGGCAAAGATCTAAACCAGCTATCGCTTTTTCAATAATTTCTTGTCCAAAATCAAATCCTGGAAGAGCATGTTGTGTTTGACATCGTTCAAATCCGAGAACCGCAGCTGGACTCCCATGAGTAAGCAATACTAAGTCCAGAGCCACTTCTTCTTTTATACTACCTGGCTGTCTCCCACGTTTTATGCTCTCTGACTCTCCCAGTAAAACCAACCCGGTTCGGTGCAATGCTTTGTTTAGATTGTTGAGGAATCGCAAGAGGTGTTGGACCGGAATTCGTCCAGGCCCGACAGCCTTACCATCGAAGCGGATTGTTAGATAAGGTTCATTGTCAATCATGACGAACCTCCCTTGAATGAATTCAGGGCACTGAACCTAGCTAGATTCGGGCACCGGAAAAATACGTATCTGGAATCGTTGTTGATGACTCAAATTAATATAACGAATCGACAGGCCAATATCACACTATTTTGACAGGATTTTTTCAACGTTATTCCCAGAGCCCGTTAGCATTCACTGGTTGTTGCAGGCTACCCGGCTCCCGAAAAAAATCATCTCGCTTGGTGCTCCAGGCCGTCAATTTGATACGTCATCGAACAGCTTTAATCCGCGCCTCCGTTCCGCGAACGGAACCAATCCTGAATCAACCAGCACCCGGTGTAATGGCACAATTCGCTTGGCATTGCTGTTTTTCAGCCGTTTATCACCACGGTCATTAACGTCAATGCACCAGGTTCCGTCTGTGTTGACAATGTCATCACCGTCAAGCTGAGCAATCTCACTCTGGCGCATACCAGTGAAACAGGCAATTAAGGGTATCCAGAATTTCGACGGCTCGTCCGGTATTCTTGGCAGGTTCTCAATGATGACCTTGATGTCCGCGTCCGATACCGCAGGCCGTTCCGCGTCGTCACTCTTCTGGATTTTCAACACTGCCTTCTTGAACGGGTGGCTGTCGATCAGCGTATTGGTCACGGCCCAGTTAAAGAGTGTGGCAACATCGATCAGCCGCATGTTGACGGTCTTGACGGAGAGCAACTCATCCGCTGGCCGTTCAATCTCGATGATCTCGTCAATTGTCATGCCATGATATTCTTTCCGATTGATACACTTCGGCATCCGTTGCAGGCAGTCCCGATACCGGAGCTTGTCCTCGACGCTGTACTGATCAATCGGCTTATCAGTGACAATCTCCATGAATCGGATCAAGTTTTTCTCAATGCCGCGCGCAATATCCTGTCCGCGCTGATCGGTGACCTCTGTAATGTACAAACGGATCAGTTCGCTGAGTGGGATTCGCTGACTGGCCGATATAATAGGTGGGGTGAGTGGAATAGCTGCGGGTTCTGGTTCAGCCGTTGACGCGGACTGCTGTTCCTCGACGATTGCCGATTCAGCATTGTACACTTTATTCCAAAGCTCTTTTTCGCGGTCTCGAATGGTCGGTGGGGAATCTAACCTTTCTAATACGGTAAGCTCGACCAGCTGGCCGGTGGGATTTACACATGCCATCTCAGCTTTGAAATGGCTCAGGCGTAACGACTCGAATACCTGCTCGGCTGCGGCCACATACTGACGGCACCGGCGCAGGGCAACGGTCTTGCTCCGAGTCCGCAGCGATTTTTTCAGCTCAGTACGCTTGAAGATCGGCTGAAGGTCGGTGGGGATCCTCATGCGGAAGTAATAAATGGATTCTAAACTTTGGAAAAAATAGGCTGGATTGCGCATCTCGTCTCCTAAAATCAATGATTTGCGAGAAAACGTAATGCGCAAAAATGTGTACAGCCAAGATAATCGGATTATCTCGGCTGTTACATGTTGCTCGAAAAAAAAAGGATTTCAGAGTGTTATGAAATAACCATCTGAAATCCTTTTGTATATGGTGCCGAAGGCGAGACTCGAACTCGCACGACCGTGGGCCACTACCCCCTCAAGATAGCGTGTCTACCAATTCCACCACTTCGGCAATATTTCACTGCTGACCGGATGCGTCTGCTTTCTCCTGAGGCGCTTGCGGCCCTGCTGCTTTTTCGGCTGGCAACGGCACCGCAACCGGTTGTTGCTGCGCCGGAATCTGCTGCTCTTGGACCTTGAGATCACTCATCACCGAGCCAGAGCTCTTATTGGCGGACAGATAGGCCAAGGTGACCGAGGTTCCCATGAACACGATGGCCGCCAACGTGGTGATTTTGTTCAACAGCGGCACAGGCCCCTCGGTACCAAAAAGCGACTGGCTCGAACCGCCGAACGACGCCCCAATGTCCGCACCTTTCCCGTGCTGCAACAACACGATGCAGATCAGAAACAGGCAGACAATGACATGAACGACAATGAGTATAGTTGTCATCGAAATCGGGCAATCCGGTCAAACGATTCGGCCTTCAAGGCGGCGCCACCAACAAGCGCGCCATCGATATCCGGCTGCGCCATCAGGTCATCAATATTATCAGGTTTAACCGAGCCACCATACAGTATCCTCACCGTTTCGGCAACAGTTTTCTCGTACATGGCCGCCAGTAATTGACGGAGAAAAGCATGCACCTCCTGCGCCTGCTCCTTGCTGGCCGTCTTGCCGGTACCAATGGCCCAGACCGGCTCGTAGGCAAGCACCACGCACTCCATCTGCGCACTGTTCACGGCCTGCAACCCTTCGCGCACCTGGGTGTCGAGCACGGCAAAGGTCTTGCCGGCCTCACGATCCGCCAGTGTTTCGCCAATGCACAGGATCGGTCGAATATCGCCATCGAGGGCGCCGTGCAGGCGACGATTGATCATGGCGTTATCCTCGCCGAAGATATGTCGTCGCTCGGAATGACCGATAATCGCCAGGCTCACCCCCAGATCCTTGAGCATGGGCGAAGAAATTTCACCGGTATAGGCGCCCTCCCTGTCCCAGGCAATATTTTGCGCCCCAACTTGCAGGCCGGAGCCCTTGACCGCCGCGCAGACCGCGGCCAACGAGGTGAAGGACGGGGCAATCATGATGTCGCGGTCCGGGCAGGCGGCGCAGGTAGGTGCCACGGCCTGAGCCAATTGCACCGCCTCGGCGAGGGTCAGATGCATCTTCCAATTGCCTGCGATAAAAGGACGCCTCTCCATGGAAATCTCCTTATTCTGAGCTGTCACTCTTGGGAACTTGTGATCCGTTTGTGGTCGTGTCAGTCCAGCGCCTTGATCCCCGGTAGCACCTTGCCTTCCATCAATTCGAGGAAGGCACCGCCGCCGGTCGACATGTAGGAAATGTTGCTGGCCTCGCCGGAAAGCGTGATGGCGGCGTTGGAATCACCGCCGCCGGTGACGCTCAGTGCATGCGAAGCAGCCACGGTATGGGCCAAGGCCATGGTACCCCGGGCAAAGGCATCCATCTCAAAAGCACCCATGGGACCGTTCCAGACGATGGTCTTGGCATCGGCCAGCACCTCGTTGAAACAGATCACCGAGGCTGGACCAATATCCAGGGCCATCCACCCTTCGGGAATATCCTGGATGGTCACTTGTTTGCAGATCGCGTCCGGCGCAAAACGATCGGCGACAATCACATCCACCGGCAGATAGATGTTGATGTTCTTTTCCTTGGCCTGACGCAGCAGCTCGGCAGCCGTGCTCAACAAATCGTCCTCCACCTTGGAGGCGCCGACCGCGTACCCCTGGCTCTTGAGGAAGGTATTGGCCATGGCCCCGCCGATGATCATCTTGTCGACCCGCCCCAGCATGTTGCGCAGGGCCTCAAGCTTGCCCGACACCTTGGCGCCACCGACAATGGCCACCAGCGGCCGCTGCGGGATTCCGATTGAGCGTTGGAAGTACTCCACTTCCTTCTGGAGAAGGAATCCGGCGGCCTTTTCAGCCACGTGCAGGGTGACACCCACCACCGAGGCGTGGGCCCGATGGGAGACGGCAAAGGCATCGTTGACATAGACATCGGCCAGCATGGCCAACTGCCGGGAAAATTCCGGGTCGTTTTTTTCTTCCTCGGGATGAAAGCGCAAATTCTCCAACATGAGGATCTCGCCATTTTTCACCTGCTCAACCGCCGTCACGACATCAGGACCAACGCAATCCGGGGCCAGCGGTATGGGTTGCCCCAGCAGGGCTGCGGTGTATGCCGCCACCGGGGCCAGGGAATATTTCTCCACCCGCTGTCCTTTTGGCCGTCCCATGTGGGTGCAGACAATGACCCGCGCCTTCTGTTCCAGCAGATAGCGCAATGTCGGCAATACGGTGCGAATACGCAGATCATCGGTGATCTCGCCCGCCTCGTTCATCGGCACGTTGAAATCAACCCGCACCAGCACCCTTTTTCCCGTCAGTTCAAGTTCTCGCAGTGTTTTCATGGATTATCCTCATCATCGCGCGCGAAGATCCCGGCTCAACAGCAGGGCATCTTCAACCGGTTGACTGTAATAGTTTTTCCGCTGCCCCACCTGGCAAAACCCCGTCTTTGCATACAGGCGCAATGCCGAAGCATTGGAACGGCGCACCTCAAGAAAGCAGGTTGTGCAACCTTGGCTTGCAAGCACGAACAGGCCCTGCGCCAGCAGCCCTTCTCCTACCCCCCGGCGCCGCCATCCGCGATCCACCACCAGGTGCAGCAACTCGCTCTCCGGAACGCAGGTTCGAAAAAAAACATAACCGCAGAGCTCGGCCCCGCATCGCGCCACCAACCCCAGCCCATTGCCCGCTTGTAGCTCGGCATGCAGTTGCTCCGGGCTCCAGGGCGCCGGCATGGCCTGCCGTTCAATCCGGGCGACCGCTTCCAGATCGCCCTCGCAGCATGGCTGGATCCTCACACCATCCGTTCGGCCACGGAGACGGTCAGTTCGCCGAGCATGTTGGTGTAGCTGCCCAGTTCGTTGTCATACCAGCCGTAGATAACCGCCTGGGTCAGGGGAACCTCAAGAATGGGCGAAGCGGAGCCGATATCGCACTTGAGGTTCTTCAGATTCTGCAGATTGACCCGGATGGAGGCGGTGCGGGTGTGGGTTTCCGAGGACTCGATCACCACTGCGGCCCGCGGCATGCCGATGATATCGGACGAAACGTTCTGTTCCGCCGAATAAACCAGATATGGGCTGGTTTTGGCGTATTCCTCATAGATCGAATTCAGCAGGCTGCGTTTGATCGGATTGTCGAGTTCATCCTGAAGGTTGAGCACCAAGACGATCAGCGAGCCGCTCGAGGTTGGAATGCGGACCGACTCGGCGATGAAACCGATGGATTTCATCTCCGGAATGACCAGCCCCAGGGCCTTGGCCGCGCCCGTGGTGGTGAGGATGATGTTGTTGAGAATCGAACGGTTTTTGCGCAGGTCGGTGGCCCCGCTGCCCGGCAGGCGATCGAGCACCTGCTGGGTACCGGTGGCCGCGTGGACCGTGACCATGGAGGCGGACAGCATCCGCTCGGCGCCGAAGTGGTCGAGCAACGGCTTGATCATGTACGACAGGCAGGTGGTGGTGCAGGAAGCGGCGGAAATGATGTTGTGCCGGGAGGGATCGTAATCGTCATCGTTGATCCCCATCACCGTGGTCACGGCATCCTCGGGCATGTCCAACCCCTTGGCCTGAATCTTGAAAGGCGCGGACACCAGTACTTTTTCCGCTCCGGCCTGAAGATGGCCTCGGACCGACCCCTTGCCTTCGGCCGGGTCGGCGGTCGGATCCTTGAACACACCGGTACTGTCGACCACCAGCCGCACCTGGTTGCCCTGCCAGTCGATATCCTTGGGGTTGCGCGCCTTGCGGAGAAAGGTGACCGGCACGCCGTTGATGGTCATCGTGCCCTGCTCCTCGTTCAGGTTTTCGATCACCCGTCCGCCCTTGTGGCCATGCAGATACATGCTGAGACGACCGTAGGTGGAATCCTTTTCAATGGCGGCGGCGATGTCCGTCAGCCCCGCCCCGACGTTTCTGCCGAGATTGACCACGATCTCGGAGAAATACTGGCGGGAGACATGATGCCACAGGGTGAGTTTACCGATGCGTCCAAGACCATTGAGCCCGAGTTTCATGGGGGGATTCTCCTTTGCGGTTGGATTATGGGAAAGAACTTGGTATATGCCGGGAAGCATGCGCCGCCTCTTGACCCTGGAGGGAATGGCGCATTTCAATTAAATATAATTATATCAAAAAACAGGAAAGGATAAAACATCAGCGTGCAGCAGGTGCGGCCTTCGTGGCTGCATGCGTTGTCGAGGATGCTAAGCTACATGATTCGGGCGAGAATTACCAGCCCATCGCCGAGTTTCTCCCAGATTTTCCTTTGCCCCCGGTGCGGTGCCCAAACCGCTCGCCGCCGAGGCCGCTGACCCCTCCTTTGCCATGCTCTTGCCCACCCCCTGCCAAACCGGCACCCTCATCAAACGGTACAAACGGTTTCTTGCCGACATCTGCCTTGACGACGGCCAAACGCTGACCGTGCACTGCCCCAACTCCGGCTCCATGCGCGGCTGCTCCACACCCGGAAGCGCGGTGTTGATCAGCCGCTCCGAGAACAGCAAACGCAAATACGCCTGGACCTTGGAAATGGTGCGGGAACAGGGGATTTGGGTCGGTATCCATACCGGTCGCACCAATGGTCTGGTCCGCGAGGGGCTGGAAAACGGGGTGATCGACGATTTCGGACCGTTGCGGACCATCACCCCGGAGGTCCGGGTCTCAGACCGGAGCCGGCTGGACTTCCTCCTGAAGGGCGACCGGGGCACCTCCTACGTGGAAGTGAAGAACTGTTCACTGGCGGAAAAGGGGGTCGCCTTCTTTCCCGATGCGGTCACCAGCCGCGGGGCCAAACACCTGCATGAACTGGTCCGTTTGGCCGAGGCCGGGCACGGCGCGGCGGTGCTGTTCTGCGTCCAGCGCGGCGACGCCTTCTGCTGCAAACCGGCGGCCCACATCGACCCGGTGTATGCCCAAACCGTTGTCTGGGCAGCGGACCGAGGAGTCCGCTTTCTCGCCTACCAGGCGGCGGTGAGCCCGCAGGCCATCATCATCACCCACCGGATTCCTTTTTCCCTTACCTAAGCGACCAACGGACGTCCCATGAACGAACGACAAGCGGTGGTGCTGCTCAGCGGCGGCCTCGATTCCACCACGGTTTTGGCCATCGCCCAATCTTTGGGCTTTACCTGCAACTGTCTCAGCTTCCAATACGGCCAGCGACAGTCGGTCGAACTGGACCGTGCCCGGGTCATCGGCCGTCTTGCCGGGGTGGCGCGGCACCTGGTGCTGCGAGTCGATCTCGACGCCATCGGTGGCTCGGCCCTGACCACGGCGATCGAGGTGCCCAAGGACCGGCCGTTGAACGAGATGGAACAGGATATCCCGGTTACCTATGTGCCTGGGCGCAATATTCTTTTTCTGGCGCACGCCCTCTCCTGGGCCGAGGTTCTGGGCGTTTCGGACATCTTTCTTGGCATCAACGCGGTCGACTACAGCGGTTATCCGGACTGCCGGCCTCAATTCCTCCAGGCCTTCGAGCAGATGGCCAATTTGGGCACCAAGGCGGGGACCACCGGCAGACCTTTTCGTCTGCATGCGCCGCTCATTCAGTTGAGCAAGAAGGAGATCATTCTCAAGGGAATGGAACTGGGAGTGGACTACAGCCTGACCCACAGCTGCTACGATCCGGCGGGGGACAAGGCGTGCGGCCGCTGTGACGCCTGCCAGCTCAGGCTGCAGGGATTTCGCGAGGCTGGATTGATCGATCCGGCCCCCTACGTGCAGCGATAAGCCGCAACGGTTCAGGCGGGCAGGCTGTGGCGGATCGTGCCGCCAACCATGGTCAGCACGGCCCGTCCCTGCAGGGTCCAGCCGAGGAACGGAGTATTGCGGCTCTTGGACATCACTTGGTCGGCGGTATAGACAAACTCGCGCTGTGGATCGATCACGGTCAGGTCCGCCGCCAGCCCCGGGGTGAGCGAACCGGCCGGAAGGCCGAGAATGGCCGCCGGTTTGACCGCCAGCAATTCCACCAGCCGCCGCGCATCGATCACCCCGTCACGCACTAGGGCCAGGGTTAGGGGAAGGGCCGTCTCCAAGCCGATGATCCCGTTGGCTGCCGCATCGAACTCCAGCTCTTTTTCCAGGATGGAGTGGGGCGCATGGTCGGTGGCGATGGCATCCAGGGTGCCGTCGGCCAGGGCGGTGCGGATCGCTTCCCGGTCGGCCGCCGAGCGCAGGGGCGGGTTCATCTTGGTGTTGGTGTCGTAGCCGATCACCGCCTCATCGGTGAGGGTGAAGTAGTGCGGCGCGGTCTCCGCGGTCACTCGCACCCCCCGTGCCTTGGCCGCGCGGATCAGCTCGATCGACATGGCGGTGCTCACGTGGGCGATATGAACCCGCGCGCCGGTGAACTCGGCCAGGGCGATTTCGCGGTAGACCATGATCGATTCGGCCGCGGTGGGAATGCCCTTGAGGCCAAGCAGAGTGGAGACCGGCCCCTCGTTCATCACCCCGGTGCTCAACGAGGGTTCCTCACTGTGCGCAATTACCGGCAGGCCGAAATCAGAGGCGTATTCCAGGGCCCGGCGCATCAACTGACTGTCACGCACAGGTCGGCCGTCATCGCTGACCGCGACCACCCCAGCCGCCCGCATCTCGCCGAACTCGGCCAGTTGCTTGCCGTCGCTGCCCAAACTGATGGCGCCCACCGGATGAACCCGGACCGCCGCCTCGCGGGCTCGGGTCAGGATCATAGCGGTGACGGTGGCATTGTCGTTCACCGGCTTGGTGTTGGGCATGCAGGCCACGCCGGTGAAGCCGCCGCAGGCCGCCGACCGGGCGCCAGACAGAATATCTTCCTTGTATTCCTCGCCCGGTTCGCGCAGATGGACATGCATGTCAATCAGGCCCGGGACCACCCAGCAGCCCGAGGCGTCAAGCTCCTGCACGTCGGGAGGCACGGGCTGGTCCGGCGCGCCGATGCGGCCGTCGATCACCAGCAGGTCGGCGATTTCGTCTCGTGAGTTGGCCGGATCGATAATCCGGCCGTTGCGTATGCGCCAGGTCGTGTTCATCGGCAACAGGCCTCGGAAAAACGGAAAGGAAGAAAGGATCGGAGCAGCGGCCGGGCCATCAGGAATTGCCCATGACCAGATACAGCAAGGCCATGCGTACCGCCACGCCGTTGGTCACCTGATCAAGGATCACCGATTGGGGTCCGTCGGCCACGTCGGGATTGAGTTCCACCCCTCGGTTGACCGGACCGGGATGCATCACCAGGGCATCCGCCTTGGCCAGGGACAGAACCTGGCGGGAAATACCGAACTGTCGCGAATACTCGCGCAGGGAGGGCAGCAGCGGATCGTTCTGCCGTTCGCGCTGGATGCGCAGGGCCATGACCACGTCGGCACCGCGAACCGCCTCTTCGAGCGAGGTGCAGACCTTGGCCCCCAGATGCTCGATGCCTTGGGGAATCAAGGTCCTGGGGCCGTAGAGGTGCACCTCCGAGCCCATGCGGGTGAAGCCGACGATGTCGGACCGGGCTACCCGGCTGTGGGTGATGTCGCCAATGATGGCGATTTTCAGACCGCTCAGGGTGCCCCGGCGCTCCTTGACGGTCATCATGTCCAGCAACCCCTGGGAGGGATGCTCATGGGCGCCGTCGCCGGCGTTGATCACCGCCGCCCGCACGTGGCGGCTAAGCAGCAGCGGCGCCCCAGAGCAGGCATGGCGGATGATGATGATGTCCGGATGCATGGCCGAGATGTTGCGGGCGGTGTCGGCCAGGGTTTCCCCCTTGGTGGTGCTGCTGGTCGAGGGACTGATATTGAAGGTATCAGCGCTCATCCGCTTGGCCGCCACCTCGAACGAGAGGCGGGTGCGGGTCGAGGGCTCGAAGAAGAGGTTGATGATCGTGTGGCCGCGCAGGGTCGGCACCTTCTTGATCGGCCGGGCCGAGATCTCCTTGAACGAGTCGGCGGTGGTGAGGATATGACTGATATCCTCGCGGGACAGCTGTTCAATACCCAGGATGTGGCGGTGCAGGAAAGAGTAGCCGGTTGCCATGCTGCCTCCAGCGGTCAATGAACGATATCGCCAAGCCGACTCCAGCGGATGGAACGAAGCCGGTCCAATGAAAACAGGGACTGCTGCACATCCCACGACCAGTAGATCATCCAGGCCTTGCCGCGAACCGCCTTGAGATCGACAAAGCCCCAGAAACGGCCGTCAAAGGAGTTGTCCCGGTTGTCGCCCATGGCGAAGATCTTGCCTGCGGGCACCGTGACCGGACCGAAATTGTCACGCGGATCAAGGCTGGCGGGGTGAACCAACGGGTCGAGGAACACCCCGTGACGGTCGTCGAACGGCTTGCCGTTGATGAAGATTTTCTTGTCGCGGATCTCGACCGTGTCCCCACCCACCGCGATCACCCGCTTGATATAGTCGAGCGACGGATCTCGGGGAAATTGGAACACCACGATGTCGTTGGCCTTGGGCGTGCTGATCGGAATGAGGGTGGTTCCGGTGAACGGCATCTTGATACCGTAGATGAACTTGCTGACCAGGATGTGGTCACCGATCTGCAGGGTCGGCAGCATCGACCCCGAGGGGATTTTGAACGCCTGGATGACGAAGGTGCGGATCACCAGGGCGAGGACAACGGCGATGATGATGGCCTCGATGTTTTCCCGGATCGCGGATTTCTTGGGCTGTTGGGGGGTATCTGCCACGAATGTGCCTGTAAGTAGAGAGCAAAGTTGAAAAATTTTGCCAAGGCTACCCGATGGGCCGATAAAATTCAAGCAGGTTTTGCCGGGAATCTCCGGTGAATATCCCTAGGGCTTCGCCCCAATTCGGGTATACTGTGGGTATTTGAAACAAGACCGGTAGCTTGACCTTTCCCTCATCCTCCAAGGAGTGACCATGCGGCGTGGAGTAAAAACAATGGCCTTTGGATTGACCCTTTTCCTCGCCGGCTGCGGCGATCAACCGGAACAACAGGTTGTCGGTACCCCAGGCGGCGTCGCGGAGCCCATCGAACTGACCCTGCTGCACCTCAATGACCATCATTCGCATCTCGACCCGGAAAAGATCACCCTGCAACTGGACGCCGGCCGCGGCCGCGAGGCGATCACCGTGGAACGGGGGGGCTTTCCCCGGGTGGTGGCTGCCTTCAAGGAGTTGGCGCGGCAATCCGACCAGGTGATCAAGATCCACAGCGGCGATGCCAGCACCGGCGATCTCTACTCGCTGCTCAACAACGGCAAGGCCGATGCCGAGCTGATGAACACCATCTGTTTCGACACCTTTACCCTGGGCAATCACGAATTCGACAACTCCGACGCAGGTGTCAAGCACTTCATGGACGTTCTCCATGACGGAACCTGCGCCACGCCGCTGCTGAGCGCCAATGTCCGCTTCGGCCCCAGCTCGCCCCTGTACGGCGCGCAAGCGCCGGAAGCGATTCTGCCTTCGGTGGTCCTGGAACGGGGCGGCCAGAAAATCGGCGTCATCGGCCTGACCGTGGCCAGCAAGACCAAGCACTCTTCCCGGCCGAATGCGGACACCACCTTCATCGACGAGGCCGAAGCCGCCCAGGCGGAAATCGACCGCCTCCAGGCCCAGGGCATCAACAAGATCATCCTTGCCACCCACATCGGCTACCGCGCCGATCAGGCCCTGGTGAAGAAACTCAGCGGGGTGGACGTGGTGGTGGGTGGCGATTCCCACTCCCTGCTCGGTCCGGAGTCCTTGAGCGCCTACGGCCTCTCGCCCGAAGGCCCGTATCCCACCCGGAGCACGGACAAGGACGGCAAGCCGGTGTGCATTGTCCAGGCGTGGCAGTATGGTTCGGTGGTGGGGGAGTTGCGGGTGCGGTTTGACGCCCGGGGCGAGGTCAGTGCGTGTGCGGGCACGCCTTGGGTGCTGCTCGGCGACCAATTCAGCCGCCCCGAACAGGGACCGCTGACCGCTGCGGAAACCGCTGCCGTCCGGACCGACCTGGCTCGCGGCCAAGTGCTGCGGCTCACCCTGCCCGACCCCCAGGCCACGGCCCTGCTCGCGCCGTACAAAGAGCAGAAGGAAACCATGGGGAACATCGTGGTGGCCACGGCCCCGGACAACCTCTGTCTGCGCCGCGTTCCGGGGAGCAAGCGCGACACGTCGCGCTCATCCCTGGGCGATGTCTGCAACAAGAGCGAGCGGGTCAACAAGCATGGCGGCGACATCCAGCAGGTGGTGGCCGAGGCTTTCCTCCAGCAGGGCAAGACCTTTTTCGGCGCCGATCTCTCCATCCAGAACGGCGGCGGCGTTCGGGTCGATCTGACCAAAGGACCTATCACGGTCAAGGACGTGTACACGGTGCTGCCGTTCAACAACACCCTGGTGCAGCTCAATGCCACCGGCCAGGAGATCAAGAACGCCCTGGAGGATGCGATCGACGGCGTGGTCGGTCCAACGAACAACACCGGCTGTTACCCCTATACCGGCGGCCTGCGCTGGCGGCTGGATCTGAACAAGCCCAAAGGCGCGCGTCTCTCCCATCTGGAGATTCGGACCACAGCCGGCGGGTACCAACCCTTTGATCTCGACAGAACCTACAAGGTGGCTACCATCTCTTTCCTCGCCGACGGCAACGACTCGTTCACCGCACTGAAACAGATCACCGGTGAACGGCGCATCGATGTCGGTCTCGATTATGCCGAGGCCTTTTTGCAGTACCTCAAGAACCTGCCCGGCAACAACAAGGTGCTGGCGCCGTTGCCGCTGGCGGACTACAGCACCCAGCAATTCACCGACACCCCGTAATCGTGCCGGCGGCGCAAGGGGAAGACAGGGGGCGCCCGCACGGCGCTCTTTGCTCCCCGGCGCCACCTCAAGCACAGGGAGCACAACCGGCCGCTCCCCGTGGGGGGACGAGAGACAACGATCCTGAAACAGCGAACATCGTTTGGATGCGCAGGACAAGCCGTGCCATCCTTTCGCGAGCCGCACCTTTCATCTTTTGACACCGCCAGGCGTGCTGCTTATTTTCTGTGCATGGAAAAGCAGAAAAGCCGTTTCGACATCGGTGTGTATCTGTTTTACGGCGCTGCCATTGCTGGCCTGTTTGCCGCCCTGTGGCGGGCGACCGACTTCTTTACCGCGGTTGCCGCAGTTCAGTTCTTTGGCCCGATCATCATCCTGCTCTGCATCGGACCCAGCATGTTCTGTGGAGAGCTGATCGACGCCGTGGCCAAGCTGTGGACCGAGCGGTTCAAGCACCAGGAACCACCGGACACCCCGGCCGCCGGAGACCACGCCCACACCACCGCCTGAGCCTGAACGACCGCCATGGTCAGTCACTGGCAGGCCACCCGCAGAGCGGGGTCGACATATTGTGTCCCCTGCCCTTACCCACCAACCCAGCGTAATCCAACAAAAATATCAACCGAGCAATCCCGCCAGCGCAAAGCGTTGAACAGGATAGACCCTGTTTGGCGCCAGGACGTTTCGGTATCGCGCGGCATGAAAAAACAGAAGGGGCAACGGAATCCGTTGCCCCCCTTTGCATTGCACCTGTGCGGACCCACTCAGTCGGGCATCACGCATCCTTGTTCTGGCGCTGGGCGTTGTCGTAGAGGGCGATGAAGTTGATCGGCTCCATCAAGAAGGGCATGAAGCCGCCGTCCACCGCGGCCTGACAGACGATCTGGCGGGTGAAGGGGAAGAGCATCAGCGGGCAGTCGACCGCCAGAACGCGCTCGTGGTGCTCCTGGGGAATGTTCTTCATCAGGAACACGGCCGCGTGCTCGATCTCGACGATGAACATTACCGAATCCTCGTTGTTCTTATCCAATACCTTGGCGGTGATGGCGATGGAAACCTCGCTGTGGTCGTCGTCGAGCTTCTGGTTCTTCAGCTGCAGGTTGAAGTCCACCTTAGGATCCTGATTGCGCACCAGGAAGACCTTGGGGGCATTGGGGCTCTCAAAGGAAAAATCCTTGATGTACATCTTCTGCATGCGAAAAACCGGGATGTCCTGCTGTTCGGGGGTCTGGTCTGCCATGATCTGTCCTTGTGGGATGAAGTCAATAAAAACCGGCGTCAGGAGTCTGCGCCGGTCAGATGGTCCGTTCGGGGGTCATCGTACCAGGGGTTGGACCGGGAACACAATCAAAAAACCGGTCAGTCGGAGCCGAGGAACTGCTTGAGAAACATGCCGGTGTAGGAGCCAGGAATGCGGGCAATCTCCTCCGGGGTGCCGGCGGCGATCACCCGGCCGCCGCCGCTGCCGCCCTCGGGGCCGATGTCGATCACATAGTCGGCGGTCTTGATCACATCCAGGTTGTGTTCGATCACCACCACCGTGTTGCCGCCGTCCACCAGGCGGCCGAGCACGCGCAGCAGGTGCTGGATATCGGCGGGATGGAGGCCGGTGGTCGGTTCGTCGAGGATGTACAGCGTCTTGCCGGTGGAGCGACGGCTCAGCTCCTTGGCCAGCTTGACCCGCTGGGCCTCGCCACCGGACAGGGTCACCGAACTTTGGCCCAGGCTGAGGTAGCCGAGGCCGACATCGACAATGGTCTGCAACCGGCCGGCGATGGGCGGCACATTCTGGAAGAAGTCGAGCGCCTCCTCCACGGTCATCTGCAGAATGTCGGCGATGTTCTTGCCCTTGTAGCGGATATCGAGGGTTTCCTGATTGTAGCGTTTGCCCTGGCAGCGCTCGCAGGTGACATAGATGTCGGGGAGGAAGTGCATGGCGATGCGGATGACGCCGTCGCCCTCGCAGGTCTCGCAGCGGCCGCCCTTGATGTTGAAGCTGAAGCGGCCGGGCTGGTAGCCGCGCGCCCGCGATTCCGGCAGCCGGGCGAGCAGTTCGCGGATCGGGGTCATCACCCCGGTGTAGGTGGCCGGGTTGGAGCGGGGGGTACGGCCGATGGGGCTCTGGTCGATGTCGATCACCTTGTCGAGCCACTCCAGGCCGTGGAGCAGATGCGGTCCCTTGCGGTATCCCTTCTTGTCGGTGAAGTAGCGCTGCGCCTCGGCAAAGAGGGTCTCGATCACCAGCGAACTCTTGCCCGAACCGGACACGCCGGTGACGCAGGTCATCACCCCCAGGGGGAAGCGGACGGTGAGGTCCTGGAGATTGTTGATCCGCGCGCCGCGCACTTCAATGCCGTGGGCCTCGTCGCTGCGGATCGGGCGGCGTTTTTCCGGCACCTCGATCCTGAGACGGCCGGAAAGGTAGCCGCCGGTCTGCGAGGCCTCGCAGTCGAGCAGGCCGGCGACCGGGCCGGAATAGAGGATCTCGCCGCCGTGGACACCGGCGCCCGGGCCGATGTCGAGAATGTGGTCGGCGCTGGCGATGGTGTCCGAGTCATGCTCGACCACGATCACCGTGTTGCCGAGGTCGCGCAGGTTGATCAGAGTTTTGATCAGCTTGTTGTTGTCGCGCTGGTGGAGGCCGATGCTGGGTTCATCGAGGATGTAGAGCACCCCGGCCAGGCCGGAGCCGATCTGCGAGGCCAAGCGGATGCGCTGGGCCTCGCCGCCGGACAGCGTGCCCGCCTTGCGGTCGAGCGACAGATAACCCAGACCCACACCCTGGAGAAAAAAGAGCCGTTCGCGGATCTCCTTGAGAATCGGGGTGGCGATGATCGCCTGACGCGGCTCGAACTCCAGGGTTGCCAATTCCTTGATCAGCTGCTCGATGGCCATGCGGCACAGGTCGATGATCGACCAGCGGCCGACGCGCACCGCCAGGGCCTCGGGCTTGAGCCGGGCCCCCTGACAGGCCGGACAGCCCTGCTCGTTCATGAACCCCTCCACCTCCTCGCGCAACCGGGAGGAGCTGGTCTCGCGGAACAGCCGGTTGAGCCGGGGAACCAGGCCCTCGAAGGGGAGCTGCGTCACCAGGGTCCGCTTGCCGCGGGTGTGGATGAATTCGAGCTTGTCCCGGCCGGTGCCATGCAAGAGCCCCTTTTTTACCTTGGCCGGCAGGTCGGCAAAGGGGGTGGTGGGATCGAAACGGTAGTGGCGGGCAAAAGTTTCGATCCACTGGTCGGCCTGAGTGGACAGCCGCCGCCGGGTCCAGGGGACGATGGCGCCGTCGATGAGGGAGAGCGATTCGTCGGGCACGATCAACCGCTCGTCGATGAACTGATTGACGCCCAAACCGCTGCACACCGGGCAGGCTCCCTGGGGATTGTTGAAGGAAAACAGCTGGGTGGACAACTCCGGCACCGAGATCCCGCACTGGTGGCAGGCGGCGGATTCGCTGAACAGCAGTTCCTCGCCGCTGTCGGGAAAAACCGCCAGCATGGTGCCGCCACCCAGGGCCACGGCGGTGCTGATCGATTCGTCGAGTCGTCTGCGGATCGAGTCCTTGAGCACCAGTCGGTCGACCACGGCCTCGATGTAGTGGTGCTTGTTTTTATCGAGCACCATCTCTTCGCTCAGGGCGCGAATCTCGCCGTCCACCCGCACGCGGACAAACCCTTCCTTGCGCAGCCGCTGGAACACCTGCTCGTGCTGCCCCTTCTTCTGAATGACCAGCGGCGCCAGCAGCATGACCTTTTCCCCCTCCTGACGGCTGAGCAGGGAGTCGAGCATGTCATGGATCGACTGGGAGCGGATCGGCTGGCCGCACTGCGGGCAATGGGGCAGGCCGGCGCGGGCAAAGAGCAAGCGGAGGTGGTCGTAGATCTCAGTGACCGTGCCCACGGTGGAGCGCGGGTTGCGGCTGGTGGTCTTCTGTTCGATGGACACCGCCGGCGACAACCCCTCCAGCAGGTCGACATCGGGCTTGTCCATCTGGCCGAGAAACTGGCGGGCGTAGGTGGACAGCGACTCGACGTAGCGCCGCTGGCCCTCGGCGTAGAGGGTGTCGAAGGCCAGGGTCGATTTGCCCGAACCGGACAGGCCGGTGAACACGATCAGCTTGTTGCGCGGCAGATCGACGGAGATGTTTTTCAGGTTGTGCATGCGCGCGCCGCGGATGCGAAGATATTGCGGTTCCATAACAAGTACTCTGCGGGGAAAGGAGGCCGGGAGCAGGCTGGAGCACCGCACAAAACGGCCTCGATCTGTGTTCGTCGCCGGGCTTGCCGCTGCGAGCGCTCAAGAGACAATTTCGTTTACCATGGCCCCGGCCTATGGTAGATTGCCGCACAAATTGTAGCCACGATCACCCAACAATCAATACTGGAAAGATTTCACCATGTATTTTCAGGACATCATCGCCACCTTGAACAGCTACTGGGCATCCGCGGGCTGCGTTGTCATGCAGCCCTATGACATGGAAGTCGGCGCCGGCACCTTTCATCCCGCCACCCTGCTCCGCGCCCTGGGGCCCGAGCCGTGGAAGGCCGCCTATGTCCAGCCCTCGCGCCGTCCCACCGATGGCCGCTATGGCGAGAACCCCAACCGGCTGCAACACTACTATCAGTACCAGGTGGTGATCAAACCCTCGCCCAAGGATGTGCAGGCCATGTACCTGGAGAGCCTGGAACGGTTCGGCCTCAATCTGCTCGAACACGACATCCGCTTTGTCGAGGACGATTGGGAATCCCCGACCCTGGGGGCCTGGGGGCTGGGTTGGGAGGTGTGGCTCGACGGCATGGAGATCACCCAATTCACCTACTTTCAGCAGGCCGGTTCGGTGGACCTCAAACCGATCACCGTGGAGATTACTTATGGTCTGGAGCGGATCGCCATGTATCTGCAGAAGGTGGATTCGGTCTACGACATTGCCTGGAACGAGCATGTGACCTACGGCGAGATCTTTCACCAGGCGGAAAAAGAGTTCTCGGCCTTCAACTTCGAGGAGGCCAATGTCGCCGACCTGACCGTGGCCTTTGACAACTACGAGCGCGAGGCCCTGAAACTGGTGGACAAGGGATTGATCCTGCCTGGCTACGACTACTGCCTCAAATGCTCGCACACCTTCAACCTGCTCGATGCCCGCAAGGCCATCAGCGTAGCCGAAAGAACACGCTATATCGGCCGGATACGCAACATCGCCCGCCAGGTGGCCCAGCGCTACGTCGAGCAGCGCGCGGCCATGGGGCATCCTTTGCTCAAGGCAACGGTCTAGGCGAAACACAACAAGGGAAAAAGCAGCTCGGCGGGCAGCGAAAAAAACCGGACCAAGCGAAAAAATATCTGGCCTTTCAGAGTATTTTAAAGTAGATAAAATTCGGTTCGTAGTTGAGCATCTTCCCTTTTTATCCTGGGCTCAGGCACAGCAGTTCGAGTATCTGTGGTACATATCTTCTCCCCACAATCTTCCACACCATCCTCCTTCGAACGTCTTCATTGTGCCTGCTGTTGTTCCCTTTCCATGGGGTGTGCCCACTGAATGAACGGTTCCAACGGTCACATCGTTGTCTCCTTCCCGGCCCGCAATGGCCTTGACCGTTTGCTGCTTCCCCTGCGTTCCCCGATTTCCCCCCAGTCTTTGAAGACAGCTACAACACCCCCGTGGCGTGAAACCGCCCCGGTGGATGACGGTTGTCCTCATTTCTTGGATCATCGACCCGTTGTCCCTTGCCGCCCTTTCTTTGCCCGGAGTTGATACCAAGTGACACCTTTTTTTCCCTCGTTGTCCAATCATTTTTCATTCATCCTGTGCAGGTTGGCGCGTGCTTTCTCTGCGTCAGCGGTTCACCCCTCCAAGGTGAAGCAAGAAACCGCCGCCTTCGGCGATTGGCTCTGGGAAGCGCATGACTTTTTTAGGGTTTTGCCAACACCTCCCGCTCGGTCCCGCATGCACCGTGGCAGGAGGTAGTAAGGTATAAACCCGCATTTGAAAAAGGCCCGTAACCGGGTCAGCTTGTTAGGTCGTAGACACAAGGAGGAACGGCAATGGCAGAGGGAACAGTTAAATGGTTCAACGATTCCAAAGGGTTTGGATTTATTCAGCAGGATGGTGGCAAGGATGTGTTCGTCCACTATTCGGCGATCCAGGGCCAGGGATTCAAATCCTTGAAAGAGGGAGAACGGGTGAAATTCGAGGTGGTCAGCGGCGCCAAGGGGCCGGCTGCTGAAAACGTGACCAAACTTTGATCACCCACGTCGATGCCGCGCACGCCGCTTTGTCTTGGACAAAGCGGCGTGCGCCGTTCGTTGCCCAATCCCCTCGCCTTCGCCCCGCCGCCAACGGTTTGGCGTGAGCACCTCTCTCTATCGTCTGCCCCCTTCCCGTCGTCTTCCTTGCGGTCAATGAACCGCTCGACACGTTCCCTTCGTTTTTTTCCTCGATCCAGCTGGTAAACAGGTACGCGCTACACGGAACGCCTCCTGTGCCGGCCTCTGCTACGGCCGACAAGCACAACAAGGCCGTTCCCTGACTCCTATTCGTGGCTGATCGACATCGCACTGCCGGAAGTCGCGTCTCCTTGATTCGGCGGCAACCATCGAATGCCCAGTAGCAGCAATCCCGCCACAAGCGTTGCGGCGGCAAGGGTGAGAAAGAGGACCGTGTAGCCGAATCGGTCCAGCAGCAACCCGCCGATACAGGGACCGAGAAAAAACCCGCCCTGCATCATCACAACGAGCAGGTTCTGGTTCATGGCCCGATGGGCCGGCGGGGAAAGGTCGAACATGGCGGCCGCCTGCAGGGGCATGGCGATTCCCCAGCCCAAGCCGGAAAATCCCGCCAGGAGCGCCAACCCCGGACTGGAGGCGCACAGAGGGAGCAGCGCGTAACAGACACTCGCCAGCACCAACCCAGCGGCACAGAGCTGTACCTTGTGGCAGCGGTCGAACAACCAGCTGCCCAACAACCGGACCGCGATCATCACCACTGTGGCCGTGGAGAAAAAGAGGCTGGTGTTGACAATACCCCGGCTGAGACCGAACTGTTTGAAATAAAAGAACAGCGTGGCGTAACCGGAAAAAAAGAGCAAGGTCGAGAGCAGCAGCGTCACCACGGCCGGCGAGCGCAGGCTGGCGGCCATGCCAGCCAATCCCGGGGGAGACGGTTTCTCTCCCCTTTCTGCGTGCCGGGCGGCCGGGAGCAGGAGCAGCAGTGGCGGCAGCAGCGCCACCACGGCGGCCGCGTGGAGCACGGCGGGGAATGACGCGGCCTGGATGGCGCGCAGATCAAACAGAAAGGGGATGAGTGCATACGGGAGCAAGCGAACCAGCGAAACCCAGCCAAAGGCCCGGCCGCTCATTGCCGGGGGAATACAGCCGACCAGCAGGGCCATCAGGGCCGACAGCATACAGATGAACCCGCCACCTTGGAACAGCCGGGCCACGACCAGCAACGGCACCGAGGTGACCTGGGACAGCAGCGCGAGTGCCATCGACAGCAGCAGCGAACCGACGACGAGCCAGCGACGGGCGTTGGCAGAGTGGACCACGGGCGCGATCAATGGCTGGATGACCAAGGCGGCCAGGGCATCGGCACTGAGGATGAAGCCCGCGCTTGCCGGGCTCAGGCCCAGTAACTGGAGATAGCCGGAAAAGGCGAAAAACAGGGCGGCAATGGCCGTGACCAGGGCAAATTGGAGATTGATCGCCACAAACCCCGGAGAGATGAGCCCACGCCCCTCAGTCACCCAAGGCCTCCACGAAGCGAACCGCTAGGTTGGCCGCCACCAGGCGGCGATATTCGGCCGAGGCGCGGAGATCGCTGAGGGGCGAAACCCCTTGATGTACCGTTTGATGGATATGGCCGAGGGGTGCGCGGTCAACCCGAACACCAACCAGTTCCGCCTCCAACCCAGGCAGCCGGACCACCGTCGGCCCGACGCTGCCCCAGGCCATGCGAATATCGGCAATGACGCCTTCGTCGTCAAGTCGGGCCAGACCGGCAAAGCTGGTCACCGAGATGGCATGGGCCCTTCGACGACCGACCTTGACAAACCGCTCACGGGAAAAAGGCGGTGCCTTGGGCAGCAGGATGCGGGTGATGAGTTCCCCCTGTTGCCGTGCCGTCCGTCCGGGACCGTGGAGAAAGGCATCGAGCGGCAGCACCCGCCTGCCTGCGGGCGAGGCCAACTCGATTCGGGCATCATGCAGACACAGCGGTGGCAAGGAATCGCCCGCAGGCGAGGCGGTGGCGATATTGCCGCCGATGGTGGCCATGTTCCTGACGGCTGGGCCGCCGATGGTTCGGGCGGCTTGGGCCACCAGCGGCGCATGCCGCTCCACCAGCGGATCGGCGAGGATGCGGGCAAAGGGCGTGGCCGCGCCGATGGCCAGGAAAGATGAGTGCTCGGCCACGCCCTGCAGTTGCTCGATGCGGGCCAGGGAAAGCAAGGGAGGAGCGCTGCCCGGGTCCCTGGCGCGCAATCGGACCAAAAGGTCGGTGCCGCCCGCCAGCGGCAACGCATCGGGATGCTCGGCCAGCAGATCCAGGGCCTGGTCCAGGCAGGTGGGGATCAGGACCGCGCTCATCGTTCCTCCCGGCAGCAGCGAATATCGCGGGCCGCTCGTTCGACCGCGTCGACGATTTTGGTGTAGCCGGTGCAACGGCAGAGGTTGCCGGACAATCCTTCACGAATGCAGTCACGATCCGGTGCGTTCTCCTGCCGGAGCAGGGCCAGGGCCGTCAGCTCCATGCCGGGAATGCAGAAGCCGCACTGAACCGCCCCCTCCTCGACAAAAGCCTGCTGGAGCAGCGCTCCTTCGGTCGTCGCCGCCACCCCTTCCACGGTGGTGACCCGGCAGCCTTCCAGCTGGGCCGCCACCATCAGGCAGGAGAGCCGCGTCTCACCGTTGACCAGGACCGTGCAGGCACCGCACTCGCCGGTGCCGCAGCCTTCCTTGGTGCCGGTCATGCCCATATCCTCGCGTAGCAGATCCACCACCCGCCGATCAGGGGGGACATCGATTGCAACCGGTGTCTCGTTCAGCGCAAACCGTACCTTCATGCCTTTTCCTCCAAAGCCAACAGCACCCGTTCCGGGGTCAGCGGTGCCTGATGCAGACGAATACCGCAGGCCTGGTCAACCGCGTTGGCCACCGCCGGCAGCGGGCCATTCATCGCCACCTCGCCCACCCCTTTGAGTCCAAACGGCCCGGTGGCCTCGGCTCCCTCAAGACGGCACGAATGGATGTCCGGCAGGTCCACAGCCGTGGGGATCAGGTAGGTGGCCAGGCTATCACTGTGCACCCTGCCCTCGTGCCGCTCCACCTCCTCCATCAGGGCATAGCCGATCCCCTGGGCCACCCCGCCCTGGATCTGCTGATCAAGCATGGTCGGATTGAGGACCGTGCCGCCGTCGGTGACGGCCACATAGTCGCACACCCGGATCAGGCCGGTCAACAGGTCGACCTCGATGCGGGCCAGATGCGCGCCGTAGGCAAAGATCACATGGGGGAAGCCGATGAAGAACCCCTTGGCCGTGTCCGGTGGCTGCTCGCACACCGGGGCCACGAACTGGCTGATGCATACCCGGTCCTCCTGGGGCATGAAGGCTGCCAGCTGCGCGAATTCCACCTGGCGACCCGTGGGCGGGTGGATCACCTTGCCGGGCACCAGGCGGAGATCGCGATCATCGTCGAGGAACAACAGCAGACCGGCGCGGTTAATCAGGCGGGCTCGCAGCTCCTCGCAGGCCTTGATCAGGGCATTGCCGAAGGTGTAGGTGGTGCGGCCCGCCGAGGCCGAACCCGAGGGATAGGCGGTGCGGGTGTCCGGCTGGCGCAATTCCATCTGGCCCGCATCCTGGGAGAGGATATGGCCGGCCATCTGCACAAAGGCGCTGCCATTGCCCTGGCCCATGTCGGTGACCGCGTTGTGGACCACGATTTTCCCCTCCGCATTCAACTCCACCTTGGCAATGGCGGCATCGCGCACCTTGCCGCCATAACCGGCGGCATTGAAGACCGCCGCCAGGCCAAGGCCGCGCCGGGTCTGGGGTGGGGCCTGCGCCTTCCATGCCTGCCGCTCCTGCCACAGGGGGTGCTCACGCAGCCTCTCCAGGCAGCCAACCATGCCGGTCGAGGTGGTGAGCCGCAGGCCGGCGCAGTTGTCATCCCCCTCGACCAGGGCATTGCGCAGGCGCAGCTCCAGGGGATCCATGCCGAGCTCTTGTGCCAGCAGGTCCATCATCGATTCCATGGCAAAGGCCACCTGGCAGACGCCAAAGGCCCGCATGGCCCCGGCCACCGGGTTGTTGGTGTAGACGCAGCGCCCCTCGATGAGCACATGGGGGATGCGGTAGGGGCCACCGGCATGCTCCATGCCCAGCTCCATCACCTCGCCGCCCAGATGGGCATAGGCGCCGGTGTCGTAGAGCAGGGAACAGTGCAGGGCGATGAGCGTGCCGTCCCGGTCCGCGCCCAGGCGGTAGCGCAGCCGGCAGGGGTGGCGCTTATAGCCGGCCACCATGCTCTCTTCCCGCTCCCAATGCATCTTCACCGGCCGGCCCTCGGCGTGCAGCGCGGCCAGGGCCAGCAGACACTGCACCGTGGCCCCGTCCTTGCCGCCGAACCCACCGCCCAAACAGGGAGCGACGATATGGAGGCGGTCGTAAGGAATGCCAAGGGCGGTGCCGACCTCGAACCGGTCGCGAAAGGGTGATTGGCTCGACACGGTCATGGTGAGGGTGCCATCCTTCTCCAACCGGGCCACGCCGTTTTCCGTCTCCAGATAGATGTGCGCCTGCATGGGGGTGGAAAATTCCCCTGCCACCACCACCTCGCAACGGGACAGGGCACGGTCGGCCTCGCCGGTGCGAATCTCGGCGGCCAGCAGGATGTTGCCGGCGTGCCCCTCGTGCAACAGGGGCGCCCCCTCGGTCAGAGCCGCTTCCGGATCAAACACCGCGGGCAGTGGTTCGATCTCCACCCGCACCCGGGCAATGGCCTGGCGCAGGGCCGTTCGGCTCTCGGCCAGGACCAGGGCCACGGCATCGCCGGCATGGCGCACCCGCTCGTTCACCAGCACCGGGGTGTCGCGATGGATGATGCCGTGGCGGTTGGGACCCGATACATCGGCGGCGGTCAGTACCTTGTAGACGCCGGAAACGGCCAGGGCCGCCTCGGTCGCCACCGAGAGCAACCGGCCGCTGGCGATGCCGGCCCGCACCACCCCGGCCCACAACAGGTTCTCCGGATAGAGGTCGGCGGCATAGGGTTCGATGCCGGCCGTCTTGGCCGCGGCATCGCAGCGCACCTCCGCGCGGCCCACCTGCAACGGTTCCCTGGCGGTCATGCGGCAACTCCTTGTTTGTTCCGGATCATATCCACCTCCTCGGCCAGCGCCTCGACAAACCGTTCCATCACTTCTCGCTCCCGCAGGGTGACCCGGATCCAGCCGGGAAAGCGGAACCCGGTCATGGTGCGAACCATCATGCCCCGCCGCATCAGCCGCCGGTACATGAGCATGTCGTTGATCGGCGTGCGGATCATCAGGTAATTGCCCTCGCCGCCGACCGTTTCCAGCCCCAGATCCCGGCAGGCATCGCCCACCATGGCCTTGCCCTGCCGCACCAGGGCCCGGGTGGCGGCAATGTGCTCGCAATCGTCCTCCAGGGCGGCCAGGGCCGCCTGCTGGGCCTGGACATTGACCGAGTAGGCCACGCTGGTGCGCCGCACCACCTCGACCACCGCCTCGGTGCCCGCCAGATAACCGACCCGCAATCCCGCCAGTCCATACATCTTGGAAAAGGTGCGGAAGACCACCAGATTGGGGAATCGCTCCATCAGGCCGACGGTGTCGGGATAGTCCGGATCCTCCACATACTCCCGGTAGGCCTCGTCCACCACCACGATCCGGTCGTCACCAACCTGTTCGAGGAAATCGACCAGCACCTGGCGGGACCAGGAACTGCCGGTGGGGTTGTTGGGGTTGCAGACAAAGAGGATCTTGGTGTGGCGGTCGATGCGGTCGAGCATGGCCTGCGGGTCAAAGGCATAATCATGCAGCGGCGTCAACCGGGCCTCAATGCCGGAGAACTCGGCCACCCACTCGTAGACCGCAAAGGTCTTGTCGGCGGTGATGATGTTGTCGCCCGGCTGGCAGAAGGCCTTGATCACCGAGGAGATCACCTCGCAGGAGCCGTTGCCGACCAGAATCCGGTCCGCAACCAGGCCCAGGCGTACTCCCAGCGCCTGGCGGAGGTCATGGCAGTCGCCGCTGGGATAGACAGCGGCACGCTCAGGGGGAAAGGCGGCAATGACCCTGGCGGCGGCCGGCGGCGGCCCCAGCGGATTTTCGTTGTTGTTGAGCCGGTGTAGCACCGGGGCACCGTATTCGCGCATCAGCAGATGATCCGGCTTGCTGGGCACATAGGCCTGAAAGCCACGCACATACTCGGGGATCAGGGCCTCAAGATTCATGCGCGGGCCCCTGCTGCCGGATGGTCATAGATCACCAGGTCGCCCTGACCGCCATCCGGAATCACCAGACGAGGCACAAAGCCGGTCTCGGCCAGGGATGCGGCAAAGGCGGTGTCCTCGCTTCGGCCGGTGTTGAGTTCCACCAGGAAGTTGGCGATCCCCTCGCCCCGCAGCAACTCCAGGTGGGCGGCCAGGTTGGCGGTCATATCCCGGCCGGCGCACAGGGGACGGATCACCGCCAGCGATCGACCATATTCGAGTTCCACCGCCAGTACCGAACTGTCGCGCAACCGGGCGGGATCGCCCGATGACGGGCGGATCTGCCGGGGCAGGCAGAGGCGGTCGTACTGGGCGCCGAGGAAGGTGGCCAGCGGTTCGGCGCAGTAGACCGTGCCGCCGCTCTCTTCCTTGAGCTGGCGATAGTAGCAGGTGCAGCGGTTGATTCCTCCGGGCCCTCGCAGGGGGAGCTCGCCGAGGAAATCAAAGAAGCGCTCGGAGCCGGCGAAGGCTCCCTGCCGCCGTACCAGTCCCCGGAAGGCGGAACGGGAGATGCGGCCGACAGCCTCGTCGAGCAGCAGACGCAGCCCCTGGTCGCCCGGATCGTCACCGAACAGATAGGGGCCGTAGAGTTCCAGGCAGGCATCGGTCAGCGGCCGCCACAGCACGCCGCCCCGGATCCAGTTGCCCTGCTCGACCAGGAGCGCGCTCACATGGCCCACGGCCAGCATGGCCGCCGCCATGTCCGGCCGGGCGAGAAAGCCGGGGAGGAATTCGCTCCCGGCGGTCACCGCCATGGCGGCAAAGTGACGCAGGTCCTCCCGGGAGGGATCGAGCAGGCGCAGCGGTCCCGCCAGGTCGGCCGGTGGCAACGGCACGGGAGCGGCCTGCGGATAGTCGCGGTCGCGGGTCATGCGCAGCGCCACCTGCTCGTCGGCGCCGAACTCGAGCCGCAGGCTGGAGACGCTGCGGGCGGCGAGCATCGGACCGAGCATCGCCAGCGCGTCCTCGTTGTCGAGGCTGCACCTCCAGGTCAGATTGAGGGCGCGCAGATCGGGATTGGCCACACGAAAGATCAGGGAGAGTGCCAGGCGATAGCCCTGGTCCTCCAGCTCGATCTCCACCGCCGAACCCTTGGCGGCCTGCTGGACATAGAAGGAGAACAGTTCCTCGGTGGCCAGCACCAGGCCGCCGGCCGCCGGACCGGTGGCGCCGAATCCCTGCGCGCCCTTGTCGACCAGGGTCATGACCAAGGGCAGGAACGGCGGGCTGAAGGGAAGACGCGCGGCGATGCTGTGCGGCCGGATTGACGACTGTTTCATCGGTAATCCCCTGTGAGGATGTGGTGGAGGCTGCTCATGCCTGACTCCGCAACCATTCGTTCCTGATCAGCTCCACCAGGGCGCGGCCGCGGTCGGAATGGATCTTCATCCCCGCGAAATTCGGGTCCACCAGATGCTTCTGCAGCAGCAGCCCATCAGTGCCGAACCAGATCGGCAGCAGACCGCCGAGCGCATAGCCCTGGCCGCGCAGCTGCTCGACCACCCCGCCGGCCCAGGGCTGACCGAGATCGACAAAGCATTGGATCAGGGCATAGTTATCGGCCCGCAACCGCTGCTCCAGGGCGCGCAACCGCCCGGGCAGATCCGCGCCCGGCGCGGTTACCGTGCAGCGGGCCACCCCGGCGAAGTCGAAGCGACCCACCTCGACGGCCGCCTCACCCGCTGGAATGCCGCTATCGGCCTCCACGATCTCGCGGTCCAGGGTGAACCCCTCCATGATGAAGCGCAGCTGGTCCCGATAGGGCCTGGGCAAAAACAGGGGTTTGCGCTGATCGACATCCACCCGGAAATAGACCAGACAGCCCACCCGGCCCAGGCCACTCCACTCGGTTTCGTACGCCTCGGCGGGCATCAGGGCCGGTTCCACCGCAGTTTCAAGACCCTTGGCATGCTGTGTCAGTTTCTGGGTGATGGTGTGGTTGCATACTGCCTCACCAAAAATACCGTCAATCCCGTCCTTGCCCACCAGCCGCATCAGCAACTGGGTTGCACGGAAAAAAGCCATGGTCGAGCGATAACTCGGCAGGGTCAGCCCCACGCCGTACTCGTAGAGCCGAGGGTTGGGCGGCGAGCTGCGATACAAGGCGGCATGGGCCACCACCTCACCGGAAACCGTGCGCGCCACTGTGCTGCGGATGGTGCCTCGGCGGTTTTCCTCGGCCAGACGTTCGGGAATGTAGTAGGTGTCAATCGGATAGCCGTCACCGTAGACGGCATAAAAGAGCCGGGCCACGCCGGTGCCGTCGGACGGCTCGAAAAAGTGGGCCGCATACGCCTCGCCCTCGGGAACCACATGCGGCGTACTGGCCAGGAACTGCAGCGCCTCCTTTCTGTCCATGGTCACACCTTGGCCTTGATGCAGTGCTCGAAGTCGGCCAGGGTCTTGAGCCGCAGGGCCTCGGCATCCGAGATCCTGACCCCGTAGCGCTCTTCCACCGCCAGGGCAAAGGCCGGGTAATCGATGGAATCGAATCCCTGTTCGCTCAGCAGCACATTCGGATCGAGACGGGACACCATCTCCTCGTCCAGGTCGATGGCGAGCATCAACTGCTTCAAGTCAGCGATCGTGATGGCCATAATCGTTCTCCTCGGTAAAACGGGTTGAATTCATTGCTTTAGTTTAAACCGCTGCACCTTGCCGGTGGGGGTGCGGGGCAGGTCATCGACAAACCGGTACACCAGGGGACACATATACTCGGGCAGACGAACGGCCAGGAAGGCGCGCAATGCCTTTTCCAGGGGCCGGCCGGGTTCGTGGCCCGGCCGCAGGATCAGGTGGGCGGCCGGACGCTCCAACCCACCAAGCCGATAGGCAGCCACCGCGCAGTCCGAGACCACCGGGTGGGTGCGCAACACCTCCTCGACCTGGAGCGGCGAGATCCATTGGCCGCCGACCTTGAGCATGTCGTCGCTGCGGCCACGGTGCCAGTAGCGGCCCTCCTGTTCGACTGCCACATCGCCGGTACGGATGAACCCGTCGGCCAGCATGGTCTCGGCGGTCTTGTCCGGCCGGTTCCAATACCGGGGCGCCGCCCCCGGTCCGCGCACCAGCAGATGGCCGGTAACGCCCGAGGCCACCGGATTGCCGTCGTCATCCACCAGCCGCACCTCGTAGCCCGGCACCGGCCGGCCTGTGGAACCGGGGACCAGATCGCCCGGCCGGTTGGAGAGGAAGATGTGGGTCATCTCGGTGGAGCCGATGCCGTCCAGCACCTCCAGGCCGGTGAGCCGCTGCCACTCCTCGACCATGGCGGCAGGCAGGGCCTCCCCGGCGGAGACGCACAGCCGCATCGGCAGGGACAGGTGGTCCTCGTTGACACTGCGGATGAGCTGACCGTAGACCGTGGGCACCGAGAAGAACAGCGTTGGCCGATACCGCGCCATCAACGCCAGGAGCTGATCGGGCAGGGGATTGTCGGGATGGAGTACCGCCGTGGCGCCGACATATAACGGGAAGGCCAAGCTGTTGCCCAGGCCGTAGGCAAAATAGAGTTTGCTGGCCGACAGCACCACGTCGTCCTCGCCCATGCCCAACACCTGCACCGCATAGCGTTCGGCCGCCGCCAGCAGGTCGCCATGGCGATGGGGCACCCCCTTGGGCCGGCCGGTGGAGCCCGAGGTATAGAGCATGTAGGCCAGATCGTCCGGCCCGACCGCGGCGGCTGCCACCGGGACGCTGGGCCTCTCGGCCACGGCCTCGGCGAGCCGCTCGCCACAAACCAGGCAGTCCGTTCTGGCGCGGGGAAATCCCTCGATCGCCGCCACAGATGGCGAGACCAGGGCCAGTCGGGCCTCGCTGTCGCTGAGCAGGAAGTCATAGGTCTCGGCATTCAAGGCAGTGCCGACCGGGACCGCGACCGCACCGATCAGGGTGGTCCCCAGAAAGGCGGCGACGAACACCGGCGAATCCACCAGGACGATCAGCACCCGGTCGCCCGGCCCTATGCCCTTGGCGTGCAACAGGCGGGCAAAACCATAGGCGCCCGCAGCCAGCTGCCGATAGCTGACCGCCTGGCCTGCGCAGAGATAGGCAGTTTTGTCGGGATGGCGCGCGAGATTGGGCAGGAGCAGGTGCGCTGTCAGGTTGCGGTTATTGGCTGTACATCCGTTCATTTGCGCTCCCTGTCCGTTGCGTGCCCGGCCGTCTGCCGAGCGGCCTTGTCCGTGGGTTCCTGCTTGATCACGTTTGGTGTCCCTTCAGCCCCAAGATAGAACACCGCCAGCTTGACCGGCTCGGTGCCGCTGTTGGTGCCATTATGCAGGACATCGACCACCTCGATCACCGCCTCGCCGGCACGATACGCGGTGGAGCGGCCATCTTCCAGCTCGACGGCCAGGGTGCCAGCAATCACATACGCATAGACGGGAACCGGATGCTTGTGCCAGCCGGTGCTGGCGCCAGGCGCAAGCTCCACGGTCATGGCGGTCACCTCGGCCTTGTCGGTGCAGGGATAGACGATCTTGTGTCCATTGGCGGTGGTAGTGGTTTTCTGCACGACATGGGCGGTCACTCCGCCACGGTAGCCGCTGTCGGCAAACACCGGCCCTGCCGTGAGCAGCAGGACCAACAGAAAGAAAACGATGGGTTGCTGCCATCGTCGGCAATACACGCGCCTCATGCACGCACTCCTCCGGTTGAATGAACGGATATACACGCTTGTTTGCCAGCCAAAGCCCGGCCGGTTCTCGTGGGTCCCCTGGTTGTCCGGTGGGGAGGGCATCTCCGCAGCACTCAGCCACGGTTGAAGGTGATGCGCAGGATGTTGCGCCCCCCCTCCCGGTGATATCTGACGCTGTCCGCGAATGTGCGGATGAAATGCACTCCCAGGCCGCCCACGGCCCGCTCGCTGATGTTGGAAGCACGATCGGGTTCCGGCAGCGAAAGCAGATCAAAGGGCACACCCGAATCGACGATTTCGAGGACAAAGGCGTCGCCGTCGCCGTCGCAGGCCAGTTCGGCTTCTCCTTGCCCGTCCGGATAGGCGTGATGGCAGATATTGACAAAGGCCTCTTCCAGGGCCAGGGTCAGGCCAAACCGTTTGTTGGGCCCCAGGCCGAAATGGGTGGCCTTGTCCTCCACGAACGCAATCGCTTCGGCAAGGCGCTCCACCCGGGCCGCGACACGAAAAGTGTCAACAGACATGGCCGGTTATTCAACAGCGGCCACGGCGCCGGCAACGGAATCGTGCATCGGGAAAATAGTGCTGAACCCGGAAATATCGAACACCTCCCTGACCGACCCGGTGACATTGGCACAACGGACCTGACCTCCCCTCGACTTGCTCCGTTTGGCGGTAGCAAGCAGGGCCCGCAGCCCGGCACTGCTAATGTAGTCGAGCCGTTCGCAATCAACGATCAGTACGCACGATTCGGCGGCAAGCAGTTCGTTGACCTTCTTTTCGAATTCCGGCGCGGTGACCGCGTCCAATTTGCCGGTGAGGGCGAGAACCAGAGTACTGCCTTCCGTGCTCATCTGTATGTCCATGGTGTTCCTCGTTTCTTTCACGCTGCATCCGGAGAGGCCCGGATCACTGGGTTGTGTTTGTACCTATCCCTCGATAGGTAATGGCGAGCATGGTCACGTCGTCGGACTGCGGCGCCCCTCCGGCGTGCCGGGCGACATCCGCCCGGATGCCATGAATGATCTCCGCCAGTTCCCGATCCGCCCTTTCCTGCAGGGCCGCCAGCAACCGCGATTCGCCGTAGGGTTCCTCTTGTCCGTTTTTCGCTTCGGTCACCCCGTCGGTATACAGAAACAGGACCTCCCCCGGCAACAGGGTGATCCGCTCGCTTGCATACACCGCCTCCTCCATGGGACCAAGGACAAATCCCGCCCGGACCGACAGGAGCCGCGCCGCTCCTCCGCTGATCAGCACCGGCGGATTGTGGCCGGCATTGGCGAAACGGACCTCGCCGCTGGTCGTGTCGAGGATGGCGCAGAACACGGTGGTGAACATGCAGCTGTCGTTGTCCGCGGCCAGGATGGTGTTGACCCGGGACAGGATCCGGTCCGGCTCGCCAAGCATCTGCCCCTCGGCCTTGAGCAGGGTCTTGACCACCATCATGTAGAGGGCGGCCGGGACCCCCTTGTCGGCCACGTCGGCGATCAAAAAACAGAGGTTGTCCTGGTCGACGAAGAAAAAGTCGTAGAAATCGCCACCCACCTCCTTTGCCGGATCCATAGCGGCGAAGACATCGAACTCGGGCCGGTCGGGAAAGGCGGGAAACAGGCGGGGCAGCAGGCTGGCCTGGATGTCGGTGGCCATCTTGAGTTCGCTCTGGATGCGCTCCTTGGCGGCAGTGGTTTCGGTCAGGTTGCGGATATATTCTTTGAGGGCCGTGGTCATGGCGGCAAAGGCCAGGGTCAGCTTGCCCACCTCGTCGCGCACCCGTACGGGCGGCAAGTTGGTGTCAAAGTGGCCTGCGGCGATCCCCTCCGTTGCCTTGGCCAAGGCACCAAGCGGGGCGGTGACGGTGCGGGCGATGAAAAAGACCATGATGGTCAACAAGCCAATCCCTCCCAGGGCAATACCGGTCACGGTAAAGGTGAGACGATGGACATCCGCATACATCTCCGCTTTGGGAAAAACGACCGCCAAGGTCCAGCCGGTGGAGGGAATCGGGGCGTAGTACATCCAGGTGTCGACGTTGCGCAGGTTGGTATAGGCGACCAATCCCGATTCGCCGCGCGCCATTTTCCTGCCGATCTCGCGGAGTTCCGGACTGTTGCGCGATTCGGCGAGACTGAAGATGGTTTCGTTCATGATCAAATTGCGGTCAGGATGGGTCAGGAAGGTGCCGTTGCGGGAGAGGAGGAAACTGTAGCCCGTGTCCAGCACCCGGATGGAGGCCACCAGCCTGGTCAGCCACTCCAGGGAAACATCGGCCACCACAACGCCGCGCACCGCTTTCTCCTTGCCCTGGTCCATGAAAATCGGGACCGAGCAGCTGGTCATCAGGATCTCGCCGCTGGTCTCGTCGTCATAGGGCTCGCTCCACGCCTGTTCCCGCAGCTCCTTGGCAATCTGATACCAATCCTGCTGCAGATACTGGAAATTCTCCTCTGGAGCGAAGAGCAGCTGGTCGCCTTGCCTATAAAAATAGGGAACCACCGGACAGGGCGGGTTGAAGGCGGGATCGGGTTCAAAGGCCACCCCAAGGCCATGGATCTCACGGTTCTCGATCAGGGTCCGCCGCAGAAGGAGCGACAATGACTGGTCGGAGGTCACCCCTGTCTCCACGGAGCGCCCCACGCCTTCGGCGACCTTGCCAATGGCGCGCAGGGTGGCCTCCATCCTGTTCACCGAGGCCAACACCAGTTTCTCGGCATTGTTCTCCACTTCTCGTTCCAGGGCCACTCGGGAACGGTGATAAAAATAGCTGATGGCCACGGAAAAAATCAGGATGGTGCAGACCGAGACCACCAGCGTGAAGGTGGAGGCGATGGTTCTAGCGGCGAACATCGGCCCCCCCCATGAAGGTTTCGTAATCGGGAACATCCTTGATGACCCCGTGGTCACGCAAAATGGCCGCGGCTGCCTGGTATCCCGGCGGCTGCAGGCGGCCAGGTGGTTCACCGTCGCTTGCCGGAGCCATCAAGTCGCGCATCCGCTCCAGCATCCATCGCTGGTGTGACCGGCTTGCAGGTACCTTGGCCTGCCGCATGATACGGAGGGTGACGTCCAGGGTTTCTTCCGGAGCAGCAAAGGCGTATCGCCACCCTTCCAAGGATGCCCTGGCAAAGGCCTTGGCCAAGGCCGGATCCTGGCGATAGCGATGCTCCAAGGCATATAAGCCGTCCTCGGGAAAGGTGATGCCGTGCTCATGGAGAGAAAAAACCCGCAGTTCTTCCGGGTTGATCCCGGCATTGAGCATGGTGTGGTATTCATTGTACCACATGGCCGAGGCCGCATCGAGACCGCCCCGGAGAAACAGGTTGACGGTATAGGCCTGGGGGATCCGCCGTACCTGAAGGTGATACCGGTCAAGGAAGGCCAGAATCGGCAGGGACAGTTCGCCGTCCCACACCCCGATTTTTTTTCCTTGAAGGTCCTTGGGCGTTCGGATGCCGCTTGCCGTGCGGACCACAAGCAGCAGGGAGGAACGCGGAACGATCTGCGCCAGGTTGACGAGTTTGAGCCCGGCATCATGCTGCTGCAGGGCGGTCGACAACCAGAGCACGGCGAAATCGGCCTCACCGTTGGTCAGCGATTGTATCGCCGAGCGGCCCGGCCCCCCCGTGAGAATGGTCAGATCGATACCATGGCGGGCATAAATGCCCTTTTCCAGGGCCATATAATAACCGGCAAACTGAGCCTGCGGGCTCCACAAAGGCATGAGCCGCGCCTTTTTCAGGCCTGTTTCCGCAGAGGCTGGGGAAACAAGGCCGGCGAACACGGCCAACCACACCATCAGGCACACGCAAACCGTGCGTCGGCGCGCTTTTCCCATGGTTGTTTCCTGTATTGGCGAGATCACCGCTGCTGTCTGAATCGACACATCGTCCCTCGACGGTGGAGAAAGAGCTGCCGCAAGACCATTCCATCGGTACAACCGCTTGACGGCAAAACATGAGGTCCTTGCCCCTCCGTCATGCCGCCTGGTTCTGCCGCGCAGGCAGCGATGAGCAGGCACATGCTTCAAAGGGACCAACACGATCGATTGTAGCTTAATCACCAAAATGAAATCAAAAAAAATTCCACTTTCCCGATCCTTTTGTACAATGAACGCATGCAGGACCTGTCCATGCCGACCGACGGGCACAATTTTTCTTCCCCGGCGTGCGACTTCTCGCTCTTCATCGAACTAACCAAAAGCCGTTCGCCCCCCTCTTGCTGGCCGGAACGCGAACAAGGAACTTGTTATAGGGCATGAAACGCTTCTCATCGATTTTTCATCGGAACGAGCCGCACACGGTGCAGGGAACAGGCAGGGTGAACGCACTCAGGGCAAGAAGATCAGCCCCTCGATTCCACGGGTGGAGCGTGCTCGCGGCAGTGGCGATCGTGTCGTTGCTGGGAGGCTGTGCCGGCAAATCCGTGGTGCGCGTGATGGACACGACCGCCTATTGCGGCTGTGCAATCTGCTGCAGCTGGGAAAGGGGCAGCTGGACCTATCTCAAGTTGGATTTCTGGAATCGCTATGTGAGCGCTGGCCCCCAGGCAGGGCGGCCCTATAGCGGTTTGACGGCCCGGGGGACCAGCCCCCATGAACCTGCCGCCGGACTCTTTTCCTGGGACACGGTGGAGCGTCCGTGGATGCTCCCCCTTCGTCTATTGCCCTGGTCATGGTTTCCCGAAGATGGCACCATTGCCGCCGATACCCGCTATTATCCGTTCGGCACCAGGATGTATGTTCCGGGATACGGGTGGGGGACTGTGGAAGATCGGGGGGGCGCCATCAAGGGCAGGGATCGGATTGATTTGTTCTTCGATTCCCATGACGACGCCCTCCTGTGGGGACGGAAAAAAGTGGAAGTGCGCATCGAGTACCCTTGATGGCATCGTGGGCTTCTCGGCCGGCCGGAAGTCCTTCCACTTCCCGCCCCGGGCTGCCGGACAGCCTAACGATCTTTTTTGGGTTTATCCAGATAATCGATGCCCTCCTCGTGCAGCTCCTTGAGCTTGATTTCAATGCATTCGCAGAGGGTTTTCAGGATCTTGATACGGGCGAAATTCTTGTCGTTGGCTTCGACCAGGGTCCACGGGGCAAGCAAGGTGCTTGTCCGGTCAACCATGTCGCACACCGCCTGCTCGTATTCCTCCCATTTTTCCCGATTGCGCCAGTCCTCCTCGGTAATCTTGAAACTCTTGAATCCGGTCCGCTGTCGTTCCTCGAATCGCCGCAACTGCTCGTCCTTGGTGATGGCCAGCCAGAATTTGACGACCAGCAGGTGATGCCTGACCATCTGCGCTTCGAAATCGTTGATTTCGCCATAGGCCCGCATCCAATCGACCTCTGCGCAGAACCCCTCGACCCGTTCCACCAGTACCCGGCCGTACCAGGAGCGATCAAAGATGGTCACCCGGCCTTTCCGGGGAAGATGCCGCCAGAAACGCCACAGATAGGGCTGGGCACGCTCTTCCTCGGAGGGAGCGGCAATGGGAATGACCTGGTAGTAGCGGGCGTCCAACGCCCCGGTAATGCGGCGGATACTGCCTCCTTTGCCGGCGGCGTCGTTGCCCTCGAACACGGCGATCACCGACATGTATTTGAACTTGGGATCGCGGGTCAGCACATTCAGCCTGCCTTGATATTTTTCCAGCTGAACCTTGAATTTGTCCTTGCTCAACGCCTGCTTCATATCAAGCGTCTTGAGCAGATGCAGGTTGTCGATGGCGGGCATCAGCGGCGGCGCGAGAATCTTGGCAGGAACCACCTGTTCCTGTTCCAGCCTCTCCTGGATCGCCTTGAGAATCACCTTGCCCACGGTGAGGTTGCGGTAATGGGCATCTTCCCCTTCCACAATCAGCCACGGCGCCTCAGCCGTGCTGGTGTGGCGGATAACATGCTCATGCACTTCTTGAAATTTGTCGTAGGCCTTGAAATGCTTCCAGTCACGATCAGTGACCTTCCAGCGGGTCAACGGATTTTTTTCCAACTCCTTGAAACGTTTTTCCTGTTTCTTTTTGGAGAGGTGCAGCCAAAATTTGATTATCAAGGCCCCCTCATCCACCAGCATTTTTTCCAACCGTTTGGCCCGTTCCATGCTTTGTTCAAGATCGGCGGCCTTGGTGCGGCCATTGACCCGGTTGAGAATAGGCCAAGTGTACCAGGAACCGAGAAAAACCCCAATCTTGCCCTTGGGCGGCAAGGCGCGCCAGAAGCGCCACATCATCGGACGATCGAGTTCCTCGTCGGAAGGCTCGCCCATGCCATGGGTTTGGATGTGGCGCGGATCCATCCATTCGTTGAGCAGATTGACGGTGGCCCCGCGCCCCGCGCCATCCAATCCTCCCACCAGGATAATCACCGGGAAAGCCGCGGATTCCGCCAGCCTCAGCTGCGCATCGAGCAGCGCCTCGCGCAGGGGAGGAACCTCTTGCTCATACACTGACTTTTTAATTTTGTGTCCTAATTCCGCCGATTCAAACATGCTTGGCCTCCTCGCGCTGCTGGGCAGTCACGACAATGAATCCACAATGTCCCCAGACCGATCACCGCACGCCGTTTCCTCGTCCGGCGCAGTTCCCGCCTGTTCCCCTTGACCGCCTTCCAGCTTGCCAGTACTCAAGCTATCGACGTAACGTCGTATCATAGTTGATATGCCGCTTGTTTTCACCAACTTGTCCCAAAAGAAATGCACCGAAGGCTTGCCTGCCACGTATGGCGGCACATCGGGTACCATCCAGAAGGAATGGAGGCAGGTCGGAGAGGGAAAACGGAGACACTCCATGACTGCGAGGATCGACCCGCTTCGCGAGGGAGGCGTCGCCCCCAACCGTTGGCTATTTTTTCCTTGACAGGAACGGAGAGAAGAGAATTGACAGCCAAAAAAGATTCAGGCTAGAATAAGGACGTTCTGTGACATCGTCCCAATCACGCATTGAGGAATATGGCGGAAGTGCATGGGAATCGAACCCACCTGCCGGGCTATTCACCCGACACACCGGATTTGAAGTCCGGGAGAGCCACCAGAGCCCTTTCCACTTCCGACTGGCTATAACTTTTACTCGCTACCCAACAGAAAAACAATCGTTTCTTCTCGTTTTCCTAACCCCTTGACCGGGCACATTGTCCGCAACCGCAACGCACGCCTATTTTCCGATGGAATGTGAACAACTGATCCGACTCATTAAAGACTGGTACCTCAGGGTTAAGCAAGAAACCATGGCTCCGGCTCGGATGATGCAATTTGTCGACCAACACGTCAAAAACTGCTGCATCTGCCAGGCTGACCTCCTCCTGCCCGATGAGGTGGAAAAAATCAGAGAATTCGTTCTCCCGGAATCGAAGATCCCCAAGGCCTCGCGCTCGCTGGACGATACGACCCCAGAAATTTCTCCCGGCGAGGAGGACGATTTTGATGAGGATGACGAGTACGTCGACGACACCGACGATGAGCTCGATGAAGACGATATTGACGACGACGAAGAAGATGATCTCAGCGATGACGATGTTATCTGATCCGTGTTGCCCTCTGTCGAGCATCAGCCGGTAGGGGATCCCCTTGCGTGCGCAACAACACAGCGATCAGGGCAATACAACGAGACTGGTTGTCAGTCTCGTTTTTTTTTCCTTGCTCCTGGTTTGCGGTCCCATCGCTGTCCTGCCGGCGACCGCAGACAGCAAGGCGCACCCGATCTATGAGCGTGTTGTCTCGCTCAGTCCCTTGATCACCGAAAACATTTTTCTGCTCGGTGCGGGGAACAGCCTGGTCGGCAACACCATCTACTGTCAGCGACCGGAAGCGGCTCAGCACATCGAGAAAGTGGGTTCGGTCCAGGAATTGAGTCTCGAGAAGATCGTCAGCTTGAACCCCCAACTGATCCTGGCCAGCAACCTGACCCCGCCTCAAACGGTCGAGCAGCTGCGCTCCCTGGCGTTGCGGGTCGAGACCTTTGGCCAGCCCGCTTCCTTTGAGGATATCTGCAATCATTTCCTTAGATTGGGAGCAATACTCAACCGGAACGAATACGCCGTAGCCCTTGTTGATCAAGCCAGGCGCAAGGTCGATGCCGTTCGCCGTGCGGTGAGCTCGTTGCCGCGCCGCAAGGTTTTTCTCCAAGTCGGCGCCCATCCGCTGTTCTCCTCGGTACAGAGTTCCTTCACCCATGATTTCATTGAACTGGGGGGCGGCATCAATATCGCCGGCGAGCAGAAAACAGGCGCGATGAAAACGGAACAAGTCCTTGCCTTGAATCCAGATCTGATCATCATCGCGGTCATGGGTTCGGAAAATGGCATCGGTGCCGAGGAAAAGGCGCGGTGGATGCGCTTTTCCACCCTTGAGGCGGTCCGCGCCAATCAGGTCCACGTCATGGATCCGAATCTGGTCTGCAGCCCCTCTCCCACCACCTTTGCCGATACCCTGGTGACCATTGCCCGCCTGATCCATCCGCAGGCGGCCATCGCCGCACCGGATGCAGCAGGTGGGCCGCACACGAGTTCAAACCACCTTCCCGTAGCCGAGGTTGGGGGGCGGCAGCAGTGACACCGCGATCAATCGGGCCCAAACACGGCGATCTGTGTTCGCTGGGGGAACGCCTCGCCGGGATCTACTCCAGGAAACAGTGGAACCGGCAGTGGCGCTTGTTTCAGCTGGCCCGCCAATGGCCCTCAATCGTCGGCGCCGATTATGCCCGGCTGACCACGCCTGCTTTTTTCCGCCAGCAGACCTTGTGGATCTATGTGCAAGATTCCTCCTGGATGCACCACCTCCAATTCGTTAAGCTTGACCTGCTGGCCCGAATCAACCTGGCGATGGACGATCAGCCGGTTGCGGATATTCGCTGGCAGCTGCAACCGCAAGAGTCAGCGCCGTCAGCGTCGCGCCCGACCATCCCCCCCACCGTCGATGTCGCGGAAGAACAATCCTTCCTGCGCATGGCCGAAGGTATCGCCAACCCGGAATGCCGCACCGCCCTGCAGCGATTGTGGCGGACCTTTGCCGCCGCCAGGGAATAACCTCATCCGCTCCACCGACAGCGTCCGATCCACTCGAGCCGTGTTGTCCAGAGGCTCTTGTCTCCTCCATCCAGCCGCCTTCCTTGAACAAATTTCCTCCCGACAAGGCGCATATTTTGCGCTTTGCCCGCAAATAGGCTATGTTGTCGGCTGCGTTTATCGTTTTGATTCCTTGAAACACCCGTGGCAAACATGAAACTCGTTGAATTAATAGGCAAGACTCCTCTGGTCGAGTTGGCTCGGCTCAATCCCGCCGCTGGCAAGGTCCAACTGCTGGGCAAACTCGAATCCCGCAATCCCGGGGGCTCAATCAAGGACCGGGTTGCCCTGTCCATGGTCGAAGCCGCCGAAAAAAGCGGCGAACTGACCCGCGACAAGATCCTCCTCGAAGCCACCAGCGGCAATACCGGTATCGGCATGGCCATGGTGTGCGCGGCCAAACAGTACCGTTGCCAGCTGATCATGCCGGAATCGGCGTCCATCGAGCGACGGCTGATCATGCAGGCCTACGGCGCGGAGATCATCCTCACTCCGGCCAAGCGGGCCACCGACGGAGCGATCGAGAAGGCCTATGCCCTGGCCCGCGAACATCCTGACCGCTACTTTCTCGCCGACCAATTCAACAACCCCGCCAACTGGCAAGCCCATTACACCTCGACCGCGCCAGAGATCTGGCAACAGACAGAGGGCAAGGTCACCGACATCATCGTCACCTTGGGCACCTCGGGCACGGCCATGGGACTGTCCCGCTGGTTCCGCGACCACCATCCCGAGGTGCGGGTGATTGCCGTGGAACCTCATCCCGGCCACAAGATCCAGGGGCTGAAGAACATGAAGGAGTCCTACAAACCCGGCATCTTCGACAAAACCCTGCCCCATGCCATCGTCAACGTGGCCGATGCGGATGCCTTTGCCACCGTTCGCCGCCTGGCCGCCGAGGAGGGCGTTTTTGCCGGCATGAGCAGCGGCGCGGCCATGTTTGTCGCCATGGAGCGGGCCCGGGAAATCGACGGGGGATGCATCGTCGTCATCCTGCCCGACGGCGGTGAACGCTACCTGAGCACCCCACTGTTCAAACAGCCGGCCAAGAGCAAGGAAGAGGCGTCGCAGCTGCGGTTGTTCAACACCATGACCCGGAAAAAAGAGGTCTTCCAACCGATTCGCGACAACCGAGTGACCCTCTATGCCTGTGGGCCGACCGCCGCCGAATCGCCCAACATCGCCCACTGCCGCCGCCTCATCGTTGCCGATCTCATCAACCGCTCCCTCCTCGCCCAGGGGTACGCGGTCGAACTGTACATGAACTTCACCGATCTCGACGACAACACCATCACCGGCGCCATTGACGCCGGCGCTGACCTGCGCGAGTTCACGGGACGATACATCGACGAGTTCAAGCAGGCCATCGAGGCCCTCAACGTGCAGCAGGCCACCGGCTATCCGCTCGCCTCCGAGCATGTCGGCCACATGATCGAAATCGCCCACGACCTGATCCACAAAGGATATGCTTACGAGAAACTCGGGTCGATCTATTTCGATATTTCCAAATTCAAACACTACGGCCGCCTCTCGGGAATCGACTTGAGCAAAATCAAGATCGGCCAGACCGTGGACCTCGACAACTACGAGAAGGACAACCCCCGCGACTTCACCCTGCTCAAGCGGTCCACCCTGGCGGAGCTGAAAAAGGGCATTTTCTACGAAACCGACTGGGGCAATATCCGCCCCGGCTGGCATATCGAGTGCTCGGCCATGTCGACCAACTATCTCGGGGAAACCATCGACATCCACACCGCCAGCCAGGATCTGCTCTTTCCTCATCACGAAAACGAGATCGCCATCGCCGAGGCCCTGACCGGCAAACCGCTGGCCAACTACTGGCTCCACTCCGGTCAACTGCTCATGGACGGCCGCAAAATGGCCAAGGAAACCGGCAACGTGGTCACCCTGCGCGAGGTGCTGGACAGGGGCTACGGCGGCCGGGAACTGCGATTCATGCTCCTGGGCGTCCATTACCGCAAACCGCTGCTCTTCTCCTTCAAGCGGCTGAACGCGGCACGCACCGCGCTGCGGCGAATCGACGAATATACCCGCAAACTCCTCTGTCTGCCGGCGGGACTGCCCCATCCCGAACTGGCCAGCTATGTCTCCGAGCTGGAGCAGCGGTTTCATGACGCGATCAACGATGATCTGAACATCTCCGGGGCCATCGGTGCCCTGTTCAACTTCATCAAACAGACCAATCCGGTGGTTCAAGCCCGGCAGCTGGACCGCGACCAGAAAAACGATGTGCTTGAGGCGTTACGGATGGTGAACACGGTGCTCGGGGTGCTCCGCCTGGAACATTGCCCCCTGACGCCCGAAATTGATCGGCTCATTCGCCAACGCGAACGCGCCCGGCAGCTCAAGGACTGGACTGCCGCCGATTCAGCCCGTGAAGAGCTGCTGCGCAAAGGGGTGACCATCGTCGACACCGCGGCAGGCCCCATATGGGAACAGATCACCGAGGAAGTGAAATAGGCCGACTTCTTTTTCGGCAGGGTCAGTGGACAACCCCTTCTTGCCTGGCCACCTTCACAAAGGTCCTGAAAAGGATGTGCAGGTCGAGCAGGAGGGATCGGTGTTGCAGATAGTATTCGTCATAGCCAACCTTCACTGGAATGGGCAGATCATCCCTGCCGTTGATCTGCGCCCATCCAGTGAGACCTGGCGTCAATCGATGGATGCCCTTTCGAGTCCGCAGTTCAATGAGGTCGTCTTGATTGAACAATGCCGGCCGGGGACCGACAAAGCTCATATCTCCCTTGATAATGCTGAACAACTGCGGCAATTCATCCAAGCTGCTTTTGCGCAGAAATTTGCCGATCACCGTGAGATAATGATCGGGATTTTCGAGCAAATGCGTGGCCACCACCGGGGTGTTGACCTGCATGGTGCGAAATTTGGGCATTTTGAAGAGGGCGTTGTCTCTCCCGACCCGATCGGACCAGTACAGGACGGGCCCTTTCGAGGTGAGCTTAATCAACAGGGCCACCACTGCCATCGGCAGGGCCAACACCGCGGCCAGGCAAAGGGCCATCACGACATCAATCATTCTTTTCATGCAAAAACCCTGCGGCAGCCCGCCGCATTCCTTCGTTGACGCTGATCGGCGGCAGCCATCCCAGCACTTCGCGCGCCTTGCTGATATCAACCTGCAACGACATGCACAAGCGCCGCCACATATCCGTTTTTCCCAGGAGCGCAGCCCCGCCCTTGAGGATGGACGGTGGCACGGGCAGCAAGCGTGCCGGCGTGCCCAACGCCTGGCCGACATTGACCAAGAGTTCCGCCGTGGACAGATCGTGGCCATCGGCAACGAAAAAGACCTGATTGGCGGCGGCGGGATGCCCGAGGCAGGTAACGATAAAATCAACGAGATTGTCGAGGGCGAGCAGACTGCGCCGGTTGTGCAACGCTCCCAGAGGCAGAGGCAGCCCCCTGGCAACCCAGTCCATCATCCGGCGAAAATTCGCCTTGACCCCTGGACCGTACACCAAGGGAGGGCGGATGACAGTCACAGCCATGCCGCTTTGGGCCGCAATCCGGGACAAGCCAACCTCGGCTTCATATTTGGAAATGCTGTAGGCGTCTTGCGGATTCGGAGCATCTTGCTCGGTAAACGGTCGACCTGGTGGAGAACATTCACCATTCACCTTGACCGAACTGAGAAAAATGAAGCGCTTGGCCCCGGCCGCCGCAGCCTGACGGGCCAGGTTGAGCGTTCCCTCTGTATTGACGACCCGGTACTCGGATAAAGCCCTGCTCCCGCTGTCGGCCAGCACGTGCACCTTCGCGGCAGTGTGGATGACTGCGTCAACGCCGGCAAGGGCATGGCCCCACTCTGTCTGCCCGCATAACGCGCCCACCGTTACCTGCTCCACCCGCCCATCCATGGAGGGGATTCTTTGCCGGGCAGCGGCTCGAACGAGATAATTTTCTTCTCCTGCCGCTGAACACGATGCAGAAGAACACGGAGCAGCGAGGACGCTCCAAGCCAGCCGTTCCACCACGGCCCTGCCGAGAAAACCATTCGCCCCGGTGACCAGAACCCTCACCCTCTTACCTCTTCCCAAACCCGCATGGTTTCCCGCGCGATTCGTTCCTCAGCAAACTCTGCGATGACCATCTCCCGCCCAAAGCGTCCCATCCGCATCCTGAGCTCCGGATCATGGAGTAATTTTTCCACTGCCGCGGCCAGAGCCCTGCCATCCTTCAGTGGAACCAGAAGACCGTTCCGCTCGTGGACCACCACTTCACGGCATCCGGAAACATCATAGGTGACAATTGGTCGCCCGCAGCTCGCGGCTTCGAGCAACGCCTTGGGAAGCCCCTCGCCATAGGATGGCAGGCAAACGATTGCCGCCTGCCGCAGCACCTCAGGCATGTCATCACAATACCCCCACCATTCGACAACGCCTTCCTTTTTCCATGCTTCGAGTTGGCCTCTTGGCACGCATTCGGGATTATGCTCGTCAGGGTCACCCACTAGGGCAAAACGAGCCGCTATCCCCTTTGCCTTGATGGCGCGAGCACATTCGACAAAATCGCCGATCCCCTTATCCCATAGCATGCGCCCTGGCAGGACCACCAGGGGCAGCCCGACAGCCTCCGGTTGAGGGGAAAAAATCGATGTGTTGACACCGGCGCCGCGTATCAATCGAATCTGCTCTTCTGCAATGATACGATGCCTTATGATGACGTGTTGATCATCAATATTTTGCAATATCAACCGATTTTTTTTGCCACTTAAGGCATAACGAAGCGCAATTATGATAAGGGGACGAATGAATCGGGCATATCTTTTTTGAGAAGAAAAGATAAAACCAAGTCCCCCTAAAGCAAAAACACATCGTATTGCATCTATTCCCTTGCACGCTATCGAAGAATACAATACTGGCTTCATTGCCACTGCATGAACAATCTTCGGTCGAATATCCTTGATCATTTGGCGCAACTTGACAATGGAATACACCTCAAGAATTATATTGATAGAACTTCTATTAATATTCCAATTGTAAACATTAATTCCTTTTTTTTCTATAATCTCTTTATATTTATTACCATGGGTTATCAATACAACCCTATATCCATTATCGAGGGCATGTTGAGCCAAATGAAGACGATGCGACACAAAGTACGAGTCTTCAGCAACCACAAAAAGTATCGTATCCAACAGCATTCCTCTAGTGTATCAGGAGAACGTACAGGCCGTTTCTCGTCAGACGTTGTGCCCCATCCATAAATCCCGATAGGCGCGAACCATTGTCTCGAGAAGAAAACGCCCGACAATACGCTGACGCGCCGCCTGCCTGCGTTGTTCCCATGCAAACCTATCCTGCATTTCCTGCAATGCTCCGGCCAGAGCCGTCGCCAACTGTTCTGGATTTGCTGGCGGCACCACCCATCCCGTATCGCCGACAATCTCAGCCGCGTCTCCCACATCGGTCACCACACAGGGGGTTGCGCACGCCATGGCTTCCGCAACCACGTTGGGAAAGGCCTCGCCGCCAACGCTGCTCAACACGTGCAGGTCCAACGCATTCATAACCGCGGGAATATCGTCCCGCTGCCCGAGAAGCATCACCTGATGTTCAATTCCGGCTTCCCGGATGGCATGCATCAACGCCTCTTGATGTCGATCCATGCCCGTGCCCACCAGCACACAACGGAACGGACACGATCGCTTCGACAAAATCATCAAGGCCTGTAGCAGGGTACGATGATCCTTCTGCGGATTAAATCGGGCAACCATGCCAATAACAGGAATTGCATGCCCGCCCCCCCAGCAGGCGGTTCGCATGGCGGAGCGGGCAGCTGAATCGGGCGAAAATTCCGCACAATCGTAGCCATTGGGAATAACCGTCACCTTTTTCCCGTCATATCCGAGTGCTTTGTGTAGTTCAGATGCATTGACCGAGCAAAACACAATACCTGCGGGAATCCAGCGCGACAGGATGGCACCGAGGCGGGCGATGACGACGGTACTCCACCGTGTCGTTCCCGGTTGAAAATCCGAATGGCGAATCCCCCAGAACACGGCATGATTTCCCGCAAGGCGAGCGATGACACCACCAAGGATGTTGGCGTGATACATCCATGTCTGGACAATGTCCGGCCGGAGGGTGCGCACAAGGGACCACAACCTCCACAGGGCAGAAAGTCTCAATCGTCCCCGTGGCATTTGCAAACAGTAGACCGAAACACCGGCCCGTTCCAATCGATCGCCGTATTTCCCCCTATCGGTCAAGGAAATGACGGTGTGGCAATTTTGCCTGTCGTGGACACAGAGCCGAAACAAAACGCCTTCCGCTCCGCCGTCGGCAAGCCCGGTGATAATATGCAGAATATTCATGCCATCCGTGCTCTACCCAGGAACGATCCCGTCAATACAACCGCAGCAATTTGTCCATCTCTTCCGGTTTCATGGAAAAGCTATGGGCCTCGGTCGGAAAGACGCGGTTTTCCACCTCGGCCTTGTACTGGGCAAGGGCCTCGATGACCGGGCCGTTGATTTTGATATACTGCTTGACAAATTTGGGGGTAAACCGGTCGTACATGCCGACCAGGTCATGAATCACCAGGACCTGGCCGTCGCAGCCCGGTCCAGCGCCGATACCGATGGTGGGGATGGAAATCTCGCGGGTGATGTGCTCGGCCAGGGGGGCGGGAATGGCCTCAAGGACGATGGAGAAGCATCCAGCCTCTTCAAGGGCACGGGCATCCTCGAGCAACTGTCGGGCCGCTTGGGCGCTCTTGCCCTGCACTTTGAAACCGCCGAGGCTGGTGGCGGTCTGCGGCGTCAAGCCGATATGGCCTTGCACCGGAATGCCGGCGTTGACGATGGCCGCCACGGTCGGCGCCATGGTCACGCCGCCCTCGATTTTGACCGCATCGGCCCGGCCCTCCTTGAGAATGCGGGTGGCGTTGTTGATGGCCGCCGGAATCGAGCTGTTATAGGAGCCAAAGGGCATGTCGGTGATCACCAGGGCGCGTTCGACACCGCGCACCACCGCCTTGGTGTGGTGGATCATCTCTTCCATGGTCACCGAGACCGTGTCCGGATAGCCCAGCACCACCATGCCCAAACTGTCCCCCACCAACACGACGTCAATCCCGGCTGCGTCCGCCGCCTTGGCCCAAGGATAGTCATAGGCGGTGATTTCGGCAATGGGTGTACCGTTTTTGCGATTTCTGAGGTCAGGGATGGTCAGCTTTTTCTGGTGCATGAAGTCTCCTTGGCTCGCGAGGGCCGCTGTGAGGATGAACATTCTATTCGCTGGGAGGCGGTTGCTTCCAGGGCTGTGATCAACTGGGTGAGCAGCAGGTTGACCGGGGTGGGCACGCCGACTTCACGCCCCTTGGCGACTATGGCGCCGTTGATGGCCTCGATCTCGGTGGTCGCGCCCCGGAGGATATCCTGGAGCATGGATGCCTGGTTGGCGCCGGTCAACAGGCAGACCTCCCTGACCCGCTCACGCTGCTCCTCGTAATCCATGGGAATCCGCAGCGCCCTGGCAACGGCCACAGCCTCGTCCACGGCCTGGTTCATGAGCGTCGCGCATGCCGGCATTTGGGCCAGGACGCCATTGGGCACGCGCAACAGGGCAGCCAGGGCATTGATGCCGACATTGACGATCAGTTTGGACCACACAAGGCTGACGCTGTCCTTGGAGATGCGGGTGTCGATCCCTGCCCGGTTGAACAGTTCGGCAATGGCCGCAATTTTTGCTTGCTGCCCCTCTTGCCCCGGGCCGGCGGCAAGCACGGTTGCCCCGCATCCGGCATGGCGGACATGACCAGGGGCCAGCAGGGTGGCTGCTTGGGCGGTGATGCCGGCGGCGGCCCGCGCTGGGCCGACCACGGCGGCGATCTGCTCCAGATTGCCCAAGCCGTTCTGCAGGGTGAGGACCAGCCCTTGCTCGGCCAGGAGCATTCGGGCGGTTACCGCAGCCGCATGGGTGGCCTGGGCCTTGGTGCAGAGGAGAACCAGGTCGGCCTGGCGGCCACAGTCGTCAGGGGCGGCGCACACGCGGATGCGGACGGTGTGTGTTGTCCCGTCCATTTCCGTCAGCATCAAGCCATCCCGATTGATGACCCGGGCATGGGTGCTGTTGGTGGTGTAGAGGCGCACCGATGCCACCGGAGCGAGCAGCGCCCCGAACAGACCGCCCATGGCGCCGGCACCGATGATCAGTATGTCCATTCCTCTCCTTGTGGCCAGACTGCTGCCGAACGAATCCCACTGCCAATTCCTGGAAAATTCTCTGTGCGCAGTTATAAACCATCGTCAAAAAAGATCAACGTCGAACACTTTCCCCACTCTGGAGGGAAGCTAGGGTTTGCACTGCCGGGCACAAAAGGGTAGACTTCTGCGGCTGCCCTGCCCATTCCACATCGCCCCCATGCGGAGAACGAAGATGCACCTGTATATCTGGCGTCACAGCAAGCGTTTTTCCAGCTGGTCCATGCTCGATGAACCGCACATCCACCGAGAGAATTACCTGCAGGCCGACGTCACGGTGCTGGCTCGGTCCAGGGACGAAGCCCTGCATCTGTTGGCGAAGAACGGCAACTGGAACATCGAGGAACTGCAACGCATCGAACCAGAAACGATCCCCCTGGATGCGCCCCGCATCGTCATCAGCCATGTTGATTGCCAGTAATCTGCTGCCCCCTACACGGCCCGCCGCCTGCGCCATCCTTTGACGACCCGACCAATGAACGACGAATTTTTCAGCCATTTCCCCGACATTGCGGTCGGCAACCTGCTCGACTCGATCCCCCATGGAATTGCGGTGATCGACCGGGAACTGAAGATCGTGGTGATCAATGAATTTCTCGAAGCGCTCACCGGTCTTGCCCTGGCTGACGTCAAAGGGGTGTATATCGATTTTGTCCTTCGCTCCAACATTGCCCATCGCGGTCGGACCTTTCGCGAAGTTCTGGCCAGTGGCGAGCCGCTGGTGATCGAAGGAGACATTGTCAGTCGCGATCGCCGTAAGCTGCCGATGCAGTTCACCATCTCCCCCCTGCGCGGCAGCGGAGAGGAAACAGTCGGCCTGGTCATCGTGCTCGATGATCTATCAGCGGTGGTCGCCTCCGCCGGATTGGGCTCGGACCAGGACGTAACTGACTCGATCATCGGTCAGAGCCCCAAAATGCGCGAAGTTTTTGAATTGATCCCCCTCATGGCCCACACCGAGGCCTCGGTGCTGATCACCGGCGAGACCGGCACCGGCAAGGACAAGGTGGCCGAGGCCATCCACAAGCGCTCCAACCGGGCGGGCAAACCCTTCATCAAAATCAACTGCGGCGCCCTGCCCGAATCGTTGCTTGAATCCGAACTGTTCGGGTACGTCAAGGGCGCCTTCACCGGCGCGGTCAAAGACAAACCAGGCATGTTCCGCCTCGCCCAGGGCGGCACCCTGTTTCTCACCGAGATCGGCGACATGCCCCTGCCGCTCCAGGTCAAACTGCTGTCGGTCCTCGATGACCGGGAATTCTTTCCCCTGGGCGGCGATAAAAAAATCAAGGTCGATGTCCGCATCATCGCCGCGACCCACCGGCCCCTCAAACAGCGGGTGGCGGCCGGTGAGTTCCGCGAGGATCTTTATTATCGGCTCAACGTTCTTCACCTCCACCTGCCGCCGCTGCGGGAACGGGAATCGGACACCCGCTTCCTGCTCAATCACTTCCTCCGGCTCTTTGCCGAGCGTTCTGGCAACAGCGCCAAGACCTTCAGCGACGAGGCCCTCCAACTCCTGATGGATTACCCGTATCCGGGCAATATCCGCGAGCTGCGCAACATCGTCGAGTACTGCGTCAACATCTGCCAGAATCACCGGATCGAGGTCGAGCATCTGCCCAAATACCTGTTCGCCCGGCTGACCCCGGTCACCCCACCCACACCGGTGACGCCCAGCCCGCAAGCCGTCGCGTCCCAACCGCAGGCTGTAGGCAAGGACTGGCTGGCCATCGAAAAGGAGCTGATCATCGACACTCTCACCCAGACCCGGGGAAACCGTTCCAAGGCGGCGGAGATCCTCGGCTGGGGCCGCACCACGTTGTGGCGCAAACTCAAAACTCACGGCCTGGTGAGCTCCCAGGAGGCTGTCGCCGGCAAGGCGGAGGACTGAACGCCCGACGAGAGACGCAATCTCCAGAGGGCCGGCCACAGGGAAGCACAGAACAGCTTTTCTCCTGTGCATCCTGTTGAAAACACTGTATGATGTTTCAATCATCCGCACAGTGCCGGGTAGCCGATGAGCAAGGTTCCTCACACCTCACCCGCGCCGTCGAGGATGCCCCCCTCCCAATGGAGCCAATGCCCAGAGGATCATTCCATGGAACAGTCCCGCCAAAACATGATCGCCAAAAAGGTCAGCTGGTACGAGGCCATTGCCATTCTTTTCATCATTGCCGTGACCTGGATCGATGAAATCCTCGACATTCCCTTCCTCATTCTCGGAGGCGAGGCCACGCCGATCAACTGGCGGGAATCTTTTTTTGAAAGCATCATCATCGGCATCATCGGCGCGGTGATCATCCGCCACACCTACAAATTGCTGCTCCGGGTCAGCTACCTGGAAAGCATCCTGCCGGTATGTGCGTCCTGCGGCAAAATCCGCATGGACTCGGAATTCTGGGAGGACATCAAACATTTCGTGCAAGAACGGGCCAAAACCGAGTTCACTCACGGCATCTGTCCGGAATGCATAGAAAAATACTACCCGGAAATGCGACAAAAAAATAAGCATAGCGCCAACGGCAGCGAGTGATCCCCATCGGCTGCACAAGCCGGCTGAGCCCGGACCTTCTGTCTTTTCGCCCCCTGCGCCCATGAACAACATCCGCGCCCTCTGCATCGCCGAACGATTCCAATTTGACGCGCTCTACGAATTCCTTTCCCGCCAGATGCATGCGTCGCTGATGCGCAACGTCATCGTTCTCAGTCCCGCTGAGGAAGTCTATGCCGTTCTCTTTGACTACGGCGTTTGCGTGCTGTTCCAGTACGAGTACGAAGCGGAAAAGCGATTGATCGACCAACTGCTCAAGTTCGCGATCAACCCTTTGGACCCCTTTGTCGAGGAGGAATTGACCTATCAACACGGCACCGACGAAGGGATCCGCATCCGCAACGACCTGATCGTGGTCGACGATGTCTCCGAGCTGACCTGCTTGTCTCTCAGCCATGCCTTGGCCCAATCGACCAAACTGGCCTCGTTCGAGGCCTCGATCGAGGACACGATCACCAAAACCAAATACATCCCCGAAACCCTGGCCCAAAAGGGGGCGATCTCCCTGTCCCGTACCCAACTGGCCAGGGAGCGCGGCCGGGTCTATCTGGAAAAATCGCATATCATCCTGCAGTTCAACCTGCTGGATACCCCGGAATTCATTTGGGAGTATCCCGAGCTGGAACACTATTACCTCGCCCTTTCCCGTTATCTGGAAATCACACCGCGCGCCACGGTGCTGAAAAATCGGCTTGAGGTCATCCAGGAACTGCTGGAGATGATGGCCGACGAGCAGAAACACAGCCATTCGAGCATGCTGGAATGGATCATCATCATTCTCATCGCCATCGAGATCCTGCTCTTTTTCGTCAAGTAGGGGAAACAGACGGAGAGCGGTGTGTCCAGAGTCCCTTTCCCTTTGCCTCGGCTCATGCCGATGATTATTCATAGTTCATACAAACAGTTCCCGCGTTGCCTGCCCTTTTCCTGACAAGGAGGATGCCCATGAAGATACTGATCACCGGAGGAACCGGTTTTGTCGGTGCCGCCGTCAGCCGACGATTGTTGGAACAAGGACATGAGGTCACGGTGCTGGGCAGCAGCCGCCATTGCCGGCTTGCCCCCCATCCCCAGCTTGCCTACGTTGCCGCCGACACGACCCGCCCGGGTGACTGGCAGCGGCGTGTGGCGGAGCAGGACGCGCTGATCAATCTCACCGGCCGCTCGGTCTTCAACCTCTGGACCGAATCCTATAAAAAGGCCATCTACGACAGCCGGATCCTGACCACCCGCAATCTGGTGGACGCCCTGCCGGCAACGGCCGAAACGGTGTTGCTGAGCACCTCGGCGGCCGGCTATTACGGCGACGGCGGCGACGACGAGAAGACCGAAACCAGCGGTCCGGGACAGGACTTTCTCGCCCAGGTCTGCCTCGACTGGGAGACCGAGGCGGGGAAAGCGGCGAACAAGGGGGCAAGGGTGGTGCTGATGCGCTTCGGCGTGGTCCTGGGCAAGGGCGGTGGTGCCCTCGCCACAATGAAGACGCCGTTTCAGCTGGGGCTGGGTGGACCGATCGGCAGCGGTCAGCAATGGTTTCCCTGGATCCATCTTGACGATCTGGTCGGGGCCATGTGTTTCCTGCTCACCGCCGAGGAGTGCCGCGGTCCGTTCAACTTCACGGCCCCGCAGCCGGTGCGGCAGAAAGACTTTGCCCGCCAATTGGGCGCCGCCCTGCACCGTCCGGCCCTGCTGCCTACTCCGGCGTTCGTGATGAAGCTGGTTCTCGGTGAATTTGGCCGATCACTGCTCCAAGGACAAAAGGTGATCCCCCGGGCACTGACCGAAAACGGTTACCTGTTCACCTATCCCGAACTGCAGCCGGCCCTGCGGGAGATTGTCGGTGGCTGAGCACCGTTTCACCTACGCCTCGCACTTTCCCTGTACCGCCCGCGAACTGTACGATTGGCATGCCCGGCCCGGGGCGCTGGAGCGGTTGATCCCACCCTGGGAATCGACCCGGGTTCTGGAACGTACCGGCTCCCTCGATCCGGGTGGCCGGGTGGTGCTGGCCATGCACGCCGGGCCGGTGCCCTACCGCTGGCACGCCCGCCACATCAACAATGTCCCGGGCCAGATGTTTCGCGATGTGCAAGAACGCGGTCCCTTTGCCCGTTGGACCCACACGCACCGCTTTATCGATACAGCCAATGGCGCCCTGCTCGAGGATCGGATCGACTATGCCCTGCCCGGCCAGGCCCTGCTGCCCGGATTCACGGCAACAAGGGTCGACCAGACCCTGGAGCGGGTGTTTCGCTACCGTCATGCCACCCTGCGCGATGACCTGCTGCTCCACCAGCGTTGCAGCGCCCGGCCGTTGCGAGTACTGATCAGCGGTGCCAGCGGTGTGCTCGGTTCGGCCCTGCGGCCCCTGTTGACCACCGGCGGCCACGAGGTGTGGACCCTGGTGCGCCGGAGGCCTGACCGCAGCCGAGGTGAAATCCACTGGAATCCGGAAGACGGTCAACTCAACCTGACGGGCCTGCCCGCCTTTGACGGGGTCATCCATCTGGCCGGCGACAATATCGGCGAGGGCCGCTGGACCACGGACAAAAAAAGGCGCGTGGTCGACAGCCGGGTGCAAGGTACCGGCCTGATCGCCCGCACCATCGCCGCTCTGCCGGTACGGCCCAAGGTCCTGCTCAGTGCCTCGGCGGTGGGATTCTACGGTAACTGTCTGGACTGTTGCATGCGCGAGGAAGCCCCGGCCGGCGCGGATTTCATCTCCGATGTCTGCGCCCTGTGGGAGCAGTCGGCCCGACCGGCGGAAGAGGCCGGCATTCGTACCGTGTTCATGCGCATCGGCGTGGTGCTCAGCCCCCGGGGCGGAGCGCTCCGCCGACTGCTCGCCACCTCGCCGCTCGGCTTTTGCCGCCGTTTCGGCAGCGGCGAACAATACATCAGCTGGATCGGCATCAACGACATGGTCGGCGCCGTCCTCCACGCCCTGAGCTGCGACAGCCTGATCGGTCCGGTCAATATCGCCGCGCCCCGACCGGTGACCAATGCCCTGCTGCTGCAGACCCTGGCCCGGGTGATGCATCGGCCCTTGCTGCCGCCGCTTCCCGCTGGGCTGCTGCACACCCTCTACGGCCAAATGGCCACCGAGGTCCTTCTCGGCGGATGCCGGGTATCAACTGACAAACTGCAGCGGTCCGGCTACCTCTTCCGGCATGCTGATCTGGAAACGGCCTTGCGCCATCTGCTCGGCAGGTGCACGGACACGGCAAGGAGCGCCAGACCGTGAGCTGGCAATTAAAAACCATCCTCCTGATCATGATGACCACGGCCCTGGCCTGCGGATTCCTCCATCACCTGGTGCCGCCCTCGGTTCTCAATTTCGAGCGGCTGCATATCTTTCTCTTCAACCTGTGCAGCGGCGGCACCCTCCTGGTCTACTTTACCGAAGGGAAGCCATCGCTGTCCCATCGTGGCCAAGCGTTCCTGATCCTGGCCTTGGCCTTTGCCCTCTGTGCCTTTTTCCACTGGTATGTGCCGACCCTGATCATCCCCCTATTGCTGGCAGCCCTGATCGAACAGGTCCGCGTCGACCACTTCGGCAGCCGCTTTCCCCGAGCCCTTTTTTCCCCCCGCGAGCCGGTACCGCGCAAATTTCATCAGGCGGCCCTACTCTGCCTTTCCTTGGGGCTGAGCTTCTCCAGCCCGGTGATCCTCAACTCGGTCTACCTGCAGTGGTTTGCCATCGAGAAACTGAAGCTCGACACCTTTTTCCTTGGCTTCTCCTTTCCGATATCGCTGATTTCCATGTCGGTCATCTTCACCCTGATGAAGCGCGAGGCCGTCCGCCTGACCGCCCTGCTCAAGGAGGCTGCCTTCTGGATCATCAACCTTGGGGTAATCGTCTTTTTCGGCTTCATCCTTGCTGGCTTGTTCGCCTCCCAAGTGGCCATCGCCACCCTGCTGTTCTTGACCGTGGGCCTCATCCTGTACCTGTACTGGTACGAGGGCATGCCCTTGCAGCAGAAGGCCTTTCTCACCTCGGGGATTCTGTTTCTCCTCATCACCTCGATCACCGGCATCGCCTATATCCTGCTTTCCTTTTCCAGCTATTACACCCCGGAACACAGCGTTCCCCTGCTGCGGTTGCACGCCTTCACCGCCCTCTATGGCTGGAACCTGAGCGGCCTGGCGGTGATCAGCCGACACGGAGATTTCCCCCTCAAGCTGCATTCCCGGCCGGTGATACTCCTCCATTGGCTCACCGTACTGGTCCTTTGTCCCTTGGGATACTTTTTCCCGTGGGTCGCCATACTGGCGGTCCTTGCCTATGGGGGACTCCTGATCAGACTGTTTTTCAACAAGGGGACGGTGGACCGGCAACTGACCGCTGTCCAGCAGGCGGCCCTGGCAACCGATCCCGCCGCAAACCGCACCAATTGACAGGGAAGCCGTTTTCGTCGGCGTCGACCGGATTGGGGTTCGCCCTTGCCGCACAATCTCTTCCAGGCGGCAAGGAAATCTGCTTGACAGGAATTTGGCCCGTTCGGTACACAGTTGAGTAGATACAATCTTCAACCCAAAAGCCTTGCCCGTATGATTCGAGAAGCCTCTATGGTCCATCGTCGTCCCTCCTTGGCCAGCAGAATGCTTGTACTCCTGTTGCTATGCATCCCCTCACCATTGCCGGCCAAGGACACGGTCACATGGATGGAGGCGGTTTTTCCTCCTTTTTACATTCAAAGCGGCGCCAACCAAGAACAGGGCTATGGCGACATAGTGACCGATATTCTCCAGGAACACCTGAGCGATTACGAGCATGAGGAGGTCATTACCAACATCACCCGCCATTTCTACAAATTCAAGCAAGGGGAAAAGGTGTGCAGCGCGGGGCTCTACAAGACGGCGGAACGGGACGCATTCATGTATTTCTCCATACCCAGCTTCATCACCCTTCCACCGGTGCTGATCATCAAAAAGGAAAATATCGCCAACTTCGGCCATCAAACAACGGTCCCCTTGGCAGACGTACTGGCCAACAAAGGGTTGATGATTGGCCTGGCCAAGGATCGTTCCTACGGCAAAACCTTGGACGCCATTCTCGAGCAGCACAAAGGCCAGGGCAATCTGGTCGAATTCACCGGCCAGGAGCTTTCCTTCAATCTCTTTCAAATGCTGTTGCGCAATCGCCTTGACGGCATCATCGGCCTGCCGGAAGAGGCCCTGTACCAAGCCGAGCAAATGGGCATCAGGGGTCAGGTGCTCACCCTGACCCTGGCGGAAAATTTGCAAAACTACGATGGATGGATGAGTTCGGTCGGATGTTCGAAAAACGCCTGGGGAAAGGAGATGATCGAGAAGATCAACGCGATCCTCCTCGAACAGCGGCCCACAGAACGATACCGGGCCGCTTACGAACGGTGGCTCGATGCCGGCAGTATCGAGCAGTATCGCAAGGCGTACAGCGAGGTTTTCCTCAAAACGCGCCCCTGAGAATATTTTACTCTCGCCGCACGGCAAAAGCGTGCATGCACGGCTGCCCACTCATGCTTTTGCGCGAACCGAATCACGGTTGATGGTGTTGACTTGGAAGGAGAACCGCTCCATGGACAAGGAAAAACGGCAAAAATATTTCGTCAGCCGGCAGGACTCGGTCACGGTCAGATGCATTGCCTGTGGACAGATCAATGCCATGTCCGTTGCCGCGCTCCGTGGCAGGAAACATTCGCTCAAGGTCAACTGTCCCTGTGGCGAAGTCTTTTCCGTGGATCTCGAATTCCGCCAAGATTACCGGCAGGCAACCAATATTGCCGCTACCTTTCGCGCCCTCTCCACCCCTCTGGCCAGGGCGCGGCAATGCGTGGTCGCCGACCAGTCCAACGGTGGTCTCCTCCTGCTCATCGACGAGGGAGTGCCGATCAGACAGGATGACCGGATCATTGTCCGCTACCGTCCGGTCGCCGATTCGGATCATGAGGTGGAACGGATCATCAGGGTCCGCCACTATGATTGGGGCAGCCGCATCGGGGGGGCCTTCGTTGACGGTTCGCCGGCCACGGTTCTCCATTGATCGGCTTCGGTTGTCCTGACACGCCATATCCCGCGGACAGGCCTCTTCCATGAAATCCCTTGCCCCAAAACAGCTTGCGGATCGTTTCGCTGCCGCCGCCGTTGCCGTGCGGACGGCAAGACATGCCGTGGCCCTGACCGGCGCCGGCATCTCGGTGGGCAGCGGCATCCCTGATTTCCGCAGCCCCGGGGGCTTATGGACCGTGTTCTCGCCGGAAGAGTATGCCACTCTCGATGTTTTTTACCGCAACCCGGCCAAGGCCTGGGAACTCTTCCGCGCCCTGGGGAAAGTTCTGATCGGGAAAAAACCCAACGCCGCCCACCTGGCCCTGGCCGAACTGGAACAGCATGGCTGGCTTCAGGGAGTGATTACCCAGAACATCGACAACCTTCATCAGCAGGCCGGCAGCCGCCGGGTGTTCGAGATCCACGGCGAACACCAGCACTTGCAATGTCTGCATTGCGGCGACCTGCGTCCCATTGAGCCTGAGCTGTACCAATGTCCCGATGTGCCGCTCTGCCCGCACTGTTCGTTTCCCCTCAAACCGAACGTGGTGCTGTTCGGCGAATCGGTGCGCGAGCTTGAGGCCATCCACGAATTCGTCGCCGACTGCGATCTGTTGCTGGTGATCGGCACCTCGACCCAAGTCTATCCGGCAGCCGCTCTTCCCGCCATGGTCCAACAAAACGGCGGCCGGATCATCGAATGCAACCGGGAACCGGCGCTATCCTCCACCAGTTCCGGCCGCTTCACCGATTTGTTTCTCCAGGGCGATGTCCTCCACACCCTGCCGGTGCTGGTCGATGCCTGCCGCCACCCGTGCGTGCCCCCCGGCCCTGACCGCCTGGCTGAGTAATGCTTGCCTTTTCACGCAATATGCTGTAGAAAGGCGTTTTCGTAGCCACGCGTTATTTTTCTTCAACGTTTTGAATAGTCCACGGTTGCCTGGCCAAATTGGTCAGGCGTTTTTTGTTGTAGTCGACCGCTCGCCTTTTTCCCGCTTATTTTTCACAGCATAGAAACTGGAACGGTCAGGTTTGACAGGCAGGCTCTTACTTTCCGGATGGGGCATCTGTTAACGGACAACAGGGACAGAGGCCGCAAGGCCGAATCCACCCCAGGATAGCTCAAGACATAGCCGCTCGTGAGGAGTCGCCCGATGACCACCGCAACCTTTGCCCGCTTTGGCCTGCATCCCGATTTGGTGCAGACCGTAACCGAACTCGGTTTTACCGATCCCACCCCCATTCAACAGGCCGCCATTCCGCTGCTGCTCGAAGGCCGCGACCTGATCGGCCAGGCCCAGACCGGCACCGGCAAAACCGCTGCCTTTGGCCTCCCGCTGCTGCAACGGATCACACCCCGCCAACAGGGGGTCCAGGCCCTGGTCCTGGCGCCCACCCGTGAGTTGGCCATCCAGGTGGCCGAGGCCATCCAGCGATACGGCCAGCAGCGGGGGATTACCGTGCTGGCTGTGTATGGCGGCCAGGCCTATCAACAGCAGATCCGCAGTCTACGCCAGGGCGTCGAGGTGATCGTCGGCACCCCCGGCCGTCTGCTCGACCTCATGAATCAGGGCACGCTCGATCTGACCACGGTGCGGACCGTGGTTCTTGACGAGGCCGACGAGATGCTGAGCATGGGTTTTGTCGAGGATATCGAATTGATCCTCGACCGCATTCCCGCCGAACGTCAGACCATGCTCTTTTCCGCCACCATCTCCAAGCGGGTCCTGGGCCTGTCCGCCCGCTACCTGCGCGACCCGGAAACAGTGTCCATCACCCCCAAGCAGTTGACCGGCGCCACCATCGAACAGCGCTATTACCTGGTCAACCAGCAGGACAAGGTGGCGGCCCTGACCCGACTGTTCGAAATGGAGACCATCGATAGCGCCCTGATCTTCACCCGCACCCGAATTGGAACCGGCGAATTAGCCAACCAACTGACTTCACGAGGTTTCCCAGCCGAAGCTCTCAACGGTGACCTCAGCCAGGATGCCCGTATCCAGGTGTTGAACCGGTTTCGCAACGGCCAGGTCAAGGTCCTGGTGGCCACCGACGTGGCCGCACGCGGTCTGGACATCGACGACATCTCCCACGTGTTCAACTTCGATCTGCCCGACGACCCCGAGGTCTATGTCCACCGGGTGGGTCGTACCGGTCGGGCTGGCCGGGAAGGGATCGCCATCTCCCTCCTCACCCCCAAGGACCGGTGGATTCTCCGCCGGATCGAGGACTATGCCCGCTACAAGCTGACCCGGGCCGAACTGCCGACCATCCAGCAGATCGAGAACCATCGCCAGGCCCTGCTGATGGAGCAGTTGGAGGTGTGGATTCGCCGGGGCCGTTGCCGCCGGGAACGGGAAGTGGTGGAGATGCTGCTGCAAACCGGCCACCAGGCCGAGGATATCGCCGCCGCCGCCCTCAAGCTGGCCCGGGGCGAGGAAAAAAAACGGCCCATCGATCCGATCACGCCGATCAAGGAAGAGCAGTTCAATCCGCGTGAGCGCAAGAATGATCGCTTCCCACGTCGTGGCGGTCAGGCCGGGACAGGACCAGGGGGGCGACGGGGACACGACCGCGACAGGGACATGGTGCCGCTCAGGCTCAATGTCGGCCGGGCCGATGGGGTTGGCGTCAACCATGTGGTGGCCTCGCTGGCCCATTATTCCGGGGTCGCTGCCGTTCAATTGGGCAAGATCCGGTTGGAAGCGGACCATACCTTGGTCGATGTGCCGGAGCCATTGGTCGGTCGCCTGCTTTCAAAAAACGGTGCGTACCGGATCGGCCGGCGCGCGGTGAACCTGGAGCGGGCCTGAACCGCGCCTCCTTTCGACCATGGGGCCTCGTCGGTTGTCGCCTGGGTGACCAAGCATGGTTCCCGAGCGGGAGAATGACGAGACCATGCTTTTTTTCTGGTCATCGACCAGTGATCGCGCTATGGTAGTGCCCCAAAATTTCAACCGTCTCCCGCGCCACGAGGTGAACTATGACTCTCATGATCGGTATTCATCAGCATCAGGATAAGGTGGAAAAGCTCTACGAGAACATGGGACTGCACGCCGCGGAACTGACTGCGGTCGGTCCCTTTGCCTCCAAGCAAGAGGCTTTGGCCTGGCAGTTGGACATGCGGAACAAGATCGAGGATTGTCACATCATCGAACCTGCCGGATTGGAGTCTGAAGAAGTTCCCTGGTATGGCTTCTCCTTTGAAAAATAATCCGCGCCAACAAGGGGCCTGCGATGTCGATCGACGATCCCCCTTTTGAACCAAGCAGGTTCACGCCGCTTGATGCTCCCTCCATGCCCGCGTCGCCGGGGATGAAGGGGGCGTGGCGCTGTTCAGCTGTTTCTGCATTCTCCTCCCCGCTTTTCCTCGCTCTTCCCTCCTGGAGAGCGACTTGTTTCCCAGTGCTGCTCTTTCTGGGCACGCCGCCCGGTTTACCGGTTTAATCCCCGTTTCCTGTTCTCATGGGCCTGTTTTTTCCCTTGTCGGTGACGCATGCTGTCGTGGAGCTTCATGCCCCATGCTCGGCCTGCCTCATTCCTGGGAAAAAACCGTTTCTGTCGGCCGCCCCCGCGATCGACCGAACTTTCCTTATCCTCTCTCGCAGGTAACTCCCGATGGATATTCTGCTGCTGACCCTGCCCGTTCTCCTGGCCAGTGGTCTTGCCCCGCTCCTGACCGCCCGCTGGTTTCGTTGCTGCAAAGCCTTGCACACCACTCTCCTGAGCGCCGGTTGTCTCGGTGGCCTGTACAGCCTGTTCACCTTCTGGCAACACCCCGCGACCGCCACTTTTTCCTGTTCCTGGCTGCACACCTTTACCCTCTCCTTTGCCCTCGATTCGCTCGGGGCGGTCTTTCTGCTGCCCGTTTTCCTGCTCGTGCCGGTCATCTCCCTGTACGGCTACCATTACCTTGATCAGGCCACTCATTTCCGGCGAACAGCTCTCAGCCATTTCTTTTTCAGCCTGCTGACAATCGCCATGATCCTGGTCACCCTTGCCGACAACATGGTGACCTTTGCCCTGGCGTGGGAATTGATGTCCCTTTCGTCTTTTGCCCTGGTGATGCATGACTGGGAAAAGGAGCAAACCCAGAGTGCCGGATATCTCTACCTGCTCTTCACCCAAACCGGCGCGCTCTGCATTTTCGCGGCCTTCGGCCTTGTGTTCCAGGCGACCGGTTCGCTTGCCTTTGCCCAGATGAGCTCCATCCCCCCAGGCATCAAACTCGCGGTCTTTTGCCTCACCTTGGCGGGGTTTGGCTCCAAGGCCGGCCTGTTTCCCCTCCATGTCTGGCTTCCCCATGCCCATCCGGCCGCTCCCAGCCATGTCTCGGCCCTGATGTCCGGGGTGATGATCAAGATGGGGATTTATGGCCTTGTTCGCTTCTATTTCCTCCTGGACAGCCCAACGCCGATTTTTGCCCGGACCATTCTCGTGCTCGGCATGATCTCCGGCCTGCTCGGCGTGGTGTACGCCCTCGGCAAACACGATCTCAAACGGCTCTTGGCCTACCACAGCATCGAAAACATCGGCATCATTCTTATCGGCTGCGGCCTGGGCATGCTGGGACTTGCCTCGGGCAACCGGATCATGGCCGCCTTCGGGTTTGCCGGAGGCATACTGCACGTGCTCAATCACGCCCTGTTCAAATCCCTGCTTTTTCTCGGCGCCGGGTCCATTCTCCAGGCCACCGGTCTCCGCCATCTTGACCAGTTGGGCGGGCTGATGCGCACCATGCCGGTCACCGGCCGCACCTTTCTCACCGGCGCGGTGGCGATTTCCGGACTGCCTCCTCTGAACGGCTTCATCAGTGAATTTCTCATCTACTACGCCGCGTTTCAGGGGCTGGTATTGGGCGGCACCGACTTTCTCTTCTCCATGGCCGCGATCATCTCGTTGGCGCTCATCGGCGGCTTGGCCGCGGGCTGCTTCACCAAGGTCGTGGGGATTGTCCTGCTCGGCGAACCGCGCCACACCCACGGCCGAGAACAAGGCGATGCCGCCTTGTCCATGCGCGCGGCCATGGTCTTCCTCGCCCTCGTCTGCGTTCTCATTGGCCTGTGGCCGGAACCCTTTGTCCGTTTTGCCTTTGCAGGACTGGCCAGCCTCAAACCCTTTACAGCTATCCCGGGAGAGGTCAGCGGCACCATCGCGCACCATCTTGCCGTGGCCGGCCGTCTCTTTCTCGGACTGCTGATTGTCCTCATGGGGTGCCGTTGGCTATTGTACCGGAACAAGCCCGTCAGCCAAAGCGGCACCTGGGGCTGCGGCTTTACCCAGGCAACCAGCCGCATCCAATACACCGGCACATCCTATGCCCGGAGCCTGGTCGAATTTCATCGCCCTTTGGTCAGGGTGCGGACCACCTACCCAGGCCTTGGCAAAATCTTCCCCGGCAGCGTCGCCTATGTCAGCAAAGTCGAGGATGTGGCCGAACTCGGTCTCCATTGCCTCCTCATCCGGCCACTGCTCAAGGGTGTGGAAAAACTGCGCTGGATTCAGCACGGCCACATTCAACTCTACATTGGCTATATTGTCCTCACCATCGCTGTCCTCCTGCTGGTGGTCTAAGCCCATTCAAGGTCGCTGATATGGAATCCCTGTTCTCTTTTTTCCTGGCACTGCTGGTGGCGCCCCTGTTTCCCGGCATCATCCTCAAAACCAAGGCCTTGTTCGCCGGCAAAAAAGGGCCGCCGCTTCTGATCAAATACTACACCTTGGCAAAACTGCTGCGAAAAGGATCGGTCTACAGCACCAGCACCAGTTTTGTCTTTCGCCTCGGCCCCCCGATTGCCTGCGCCACCTCGCTCATGGCCCTGCTGTTCTTTCCCTTTGCCGGCATTCCGCCGCTGATCGCCTTCCATGGCGACGTGATCGTCCTGTTTTATCTTCTTGGTCTGGGAAGATTTTTTACCATCGTCGCCGCCCTGGACACGGCCTCGCCCTTTGAAGGCATGGGCGCGGCCCGCGAGGCCTTTTTCTCCACCCTTGCGGAAGGGACGATCTTTGTCATTCTGATTCTTTTTTTCCGCATGAGCGGCTCGCTCAGCCTGGCCGGATATTTCTCGGGCAGCCCTTCGATCTCGATTGCCGGCCCCCAGGGCGCCCTGCTGTTGCTGGTCATCGTGGCCTTATTCATGGTTCTGCTGGCCGAGAACTCGCGCGTGCCGGTGGACGATCCGGCGACCCATCTGGAACTGACCATGATCCACGAGGTGATGATCCTCGATCACAGCGGCCCTGACCTGGCTCTGATCGAACTGGGGGCCTTCTACAAGCTGTTCTTTTACGCCTCCTTTGTCGCCTGCCTGATCAAGCCGCTGTTCCCGGCCGGGCCGATCGTCAACACCCTGCTGTTTTACGGACTGCTGACCGCGGTCTACCTGGCCATCGGCATTACCGAGTCAATCACTGCCCGGTTGAAGATGAACCTGGTTCCCAAGTACATCCTGACTTCCTTTGCCCTGGCCTTTTTCGCCATCATCCTCACCATGGAGCTTGTGTGATGATCAACAGCACGGATGTCATCCTGGTCCTGATTCTCCTCTCGACCCTTCTGTCCCTGGGGTCCAGCCGCATGATGGCCCTGATCAAGATCATGGCCCTGCAGGGTGCCCTGGTTTCGCTCACCCCCATTTTCATTGAATCCCAGACGAAGTTGAGCAACAGCGGCATCCTCTTCTTCCAGCTGATGTTCCTGATCAAGGCCGTGCTCATACCCGGCCTGCTCTACATGGCCCTGACCCGAATCGCCATCAAGCGCGAGGTGGAGCCCCTGATCGGCTACCACGCCTCGCTCGCCGTGGGGCTCGGTCTCATCCTCCTTTCGACCTACATCACCCGCCATCTGGCGATCTCCCTCCAGGGCGATTATTTTCATCTGCTGATCACGGCGATCACCACTCTTGGCGGCGGCCTTTTTCTCATGATGAGCCGGACCAAGGCCCTCACCCAGGTCATCGGCTATCTGATGCTCGAAAACGGCATCTATCTGGTCGGCACCGCGCTCACCAAGCACCAGCACAACATCTATCTGGTCGAATTCGGCGTTCTGCTCGATCTGCTGGTCGGAGTGATGATCATGGGCATCATCCTTCACAACATCAACCGTGCCTTTGACGACGTCGACACCACCTATCTCGAACAACTCAAGGATTGATGCCATGCTCGAATCCATTTTCTGTGTACCGCTGTTCACGGGTCTGATCGCCCTCTTTTTGCCGATCAAGCTGGGCCGAATCGTTCTGGTGGTCAGTGGCCTGCTCCATCTGCAGATGACCCTGCTCGCCTGGCTGACCTCCTTTACCCCCCTGCTGCCCGGTTATTTCGGCAGCGCCCCCTCCGGCATGCTGGTGCTGGTGGTCACGTCGTTCATCTTCCTGTGCATCGCTCCATACAGCGTGTTCTACATGCGTGAGCAGGAAATGCAGAGCGAACCGATCTTCATCGGCTGCATGCTGCTCTTTCTCGCGACCATGAGCATGGCGGCCCTGGCCGAGCATCCGATCGTCTTCTGGATCGCTGTTGAAGCCACCACCCTGGTCAGCGCACCGCTGATCTTTATCAACCGTTCGAAAAAGGCCCTGGAGGCCACCTGGAAGTATGTGCTCATCTGTTCGGTGGGCATTGCCTTGGCCCTGCTCGGTTTCTTTTTCATCACCCTGTCCATGGAACAAGCCGATCTTGACGTGCCGCTAACCTTCTCCTCGCTCAACAGCGCCGCCCGCCAACTCGATCCGAGCTGGCTGAAGACCGGATTCATCTTCGTCCTCATCGGATTTGGCACCAAAATGGGTTTGGCGCCCATGCACACCTGGCTACCCGATGCCCACAGCGAGGCGCCCAGCCCTGCCTCGGCCCTGCTGTCTGGCGCGCTGCTCAACTGTGCCTTCCTGGGCATCTACAAGGTGCACACCCTGATGGTCCTGGCCGGCTTGGGCGACTTCTCCGGATCGCTGCTCATCGGCTTCGGCTTGTTCTCCATCCTGGTGGCCGGCATCTTTATCCTCAACCAGTCGGATTACAAACGGATGCTCGCCTATTCGAGCATCGAGAACATGGGCGTGATCGCCTTTGGCGTCGGCATCGGCGGCCTCGGCCTGTACGGGGCCATGCTCCATCTCATCCATCATTCGCTGCTCAAATCCTCGCTCTTTCTTTCCGCCGGCAATCTGGTGCTTGGCTTCGGCACCAAACTGGTGGCACGGTGCGGTGGCATGGTCAGCCTGCTGCCTCGAACCTTTGTCTCCTTTTTTGCCGGTTTTGTCGGCATCTCCGGATTGCCGCCCTTTGGCATCTTTCTCAGCGAATTGATGATCCTGCTCGGGGCCTTTCAAACCGGCCACCCCCTGGCTGCCGGGCTGTTCATCGCCACCCTGGTGCTGGTGCTCGCCGGTTTTGCCCGGATTGTCACCGCCATGTCCTTTAGCCCCCGCCAGGAAGAAGTTTTGGTCGAGGAGCAGACCCTGCGGATCATCCCGCCCCTTGCCCTGCTGCTGACTTCGGCCCTGCTCTGCGTCTGGATGCCCGAACCCCTTTTCCGGACCATCGTCAACACCATCGCGGTGATCGGAGGAACCATCCATGGATAACCTGCTGCGGATCGACAACGGCGAACTGATCGAACGGCAGCGGATACCGCGCGTCGATTTCAGCCATTTCCTGCGCTTGCTGACCGACTTCGTCCATGCCAACGGCTACGTGGTCCAACTGTTTGCCTACCCGGAGGAAGGGCAGACTCGTCTGCTGGCCGTTGTCCGCAACAGCAACCTGTTTGTGCTCGAGACAACGGTTGACCGCGAGTTTCCTTCGTTGACCCTTGCCGGCGGCGCCAAATTCAGCATGTTTGAGCGGGAAATCGCCGAACAGTACGGTTTGATGCCGCTGGGCCACCCTTGGCTGAAAATGGTCCGCTACCACCCCAATTACACGGGACAGCCCGACGTCTTCGGCAACGACTACCAGCAGGACATCCCCGGCAACTACCCGTATTTCCGGATCGAGGGCGAAGCCATCCACGAGGTCGGGGTTGGGCCGGTGCACGCCGGAATCATCGAACCGGGCCACTTTCGCTTCCAGTGCGCCGGCGAAGAGGTTCTCCATCTTGAGATTCAACTGGGCTACCAGCACCGGGGCCTTGAGCCCATGCTGACCACGGTGCCCCGCAAACGATTGCCCATCCTGTGCGAGGCCATCGCCGGGGATACCACCATCGGTCATACTCTCTGCTGCTGTCAAGCCATCGAGTCCCTGGCCGGCCTTTCGGTCGAACCCGGCGCCCGCACGGTTCGCACCATTGCCCTTGAGCTGGAGCGAATCGCCAACCATATCGGCGACCTTGGCGCCCTCAGCGGCGACGTGGCCTTTAACCCGCCCGCAGCCTATTTCGGCCGTATCCGCGGCGAATTCCTCAATCTGCTGCTCACCCTGTGCGGCAACCGTTTCGGCAAGAGCCTCATCCGGCCGGGCGGTGTCACCCAGCCGATGGCGACGGAGCAACGGCAGATCATCCGCGCTAAAATCAAGGAACTGCGCAAGGAAATCATCCAGGTCTGCGATCTACTGTTCTCGGCCCATACGGTTCTGGCCCGGTTCGAGGACACCGGCACGGTCATCCGCAAGGTCGCCGATCAACTCGGCCTGGTGGGATATTGCGGCCGTGCCTCCGGCCTGGAATACGATGTGCGCGAATTTTTCCCCACCGAACGATACGCCGAGCTGCCCGCCAACAGCAACCGGGTGACCAACGGCGATGTGTACAGCCGGGCCATGGTCCGGCGCGAGGAAATCCTGCACGCGCTTGGCTTGATCGAAACCCTGCTGGCCGAACAGGAAGAGCCGCATCGGCCGGTTTGCTGGCAGGAGGGTGACCTTGCACCGGCGAGTTTCGTCGTGACCCTCAACGAAGGGTGGCGAGGCGAAGTCTCCCACTGCGTGCTGACCGATGCACACGGCAACATCCTGCGCTACAAGGTCAAGGACCCATCCTTCCACAACTGGACAGGACTGGCCATGGCCCTGCGCAACCAGGAAATCTCGGATTTTCCGTTGTGTAACAAGAGCTTCAACCTCAGCTACTGCGGCTTTGATCTCTAGCCGGACAGGGCCGGACAGGGACAGACAGCCAACCTCGACACATCATCACTCAGACAGGAACAGATCATGTTCAAGGTACTCTACAACCGACTGGAACAGGGATATCGGACCAGCAGCTATCCCACGAAACCAATCGCCCTTTATTCACGATTTCGAGGAATTCCAGAAATCAATGCCGACTGCGATCCGGCCATTGCCCGCCAATGCGCCGCACTCTGTCCCCAGGAAGCCATCATCGCGGAGGAGAAGAAAATTGATCTGGGTCGCTGCACCTTCTGTGGCGCCTGTGCCTTGGTGGCGAACGGGGCATTTGTCCGTTTCACCCAGAATTTCGAATTGGGCACGGCCCATCGTGACCATCTGATTACCGGCGGCTCGCTGCCTGACCTGGCCAGTCACGCCAAGGCCCATTTCAAAAAACTTTTCGGCCGTTCGTTGCAACTCCGCCAGGTTTCAGCCGGCGGGTGCAACGCCTGCGAGGCCGATACCAATGTGTTGAACACGCCCTTTTTCGATCTCTCCCGGTTCGGCATCGACTTTGTCGCCTCGCCGCGACATGCGGACGGCATTCATGTCACCGGGCCGATTACCCGGAACATGAGAACCGCCCTGCTCGATACTTATGCCGCGGTACCCGCCCCCAAGGTGGTGATCGCCAGCGGCTGTTGTGCGATTTCCGGCGGTCCTTTTCATGGTTCCCGTGAAATCCTGGGCGACCTCAATGCGCTCATCCCGGTGGACCTCTACATTCCGGGCTGCCCGCCGCATCCCCTCACCACCCTCCACGCCCTGCTGGCCTTTTTCAAGAAATAACCTCTACGGGTCCAGGACCGACCGTACTTTTCGCCCATCATTGCCGGGAAGTCGCTTCATGCAGCGGGCGCAGCACAGGATAATTTCTTGCTCGCGAATAAAAGGCCTTCCCCATCCGCCGGTGTTGCGATATTTTGTCATTGAATACGGGGAGATTTCATCGGCAGTCCTCACACGCCCGACTATTCCCCGCATACACCTCATCTCCTGGAACGTGATCACAGCGGCTCAATGGAAATTTACATTGCCAGGCAACCCATTTTCGACCGGCACAAACGTCTGCATGCCTACGAGGTGTTGTACCGTTCCGGGATGGACAACACCTACCCAGCCAGCGTGGACAGCGACGAGGCAACGCATACCGTTCTGGCCCATGTCCTGTTCAATATCGGGTTGGACGCCATCACAGGCAACCGCCTGGCCTTGATCAACTTCACTGAAAATCACCTGTTGCAGGGAACTCCCACCCAACTGCCGCGGACACGCTGCATTATCGAAATTCTCGAGTCGATCCTGCCCTCAGCGGAGGTCTTCACCGCCTGTCTGGAGTTAAAGCGCAAGGGATATACGCTTGCCCTGGACGACTTTGATTTCAATCGACGATCCGAGCAACTCATCCCCTATGTCGATATCGTCAAGGTTGATTTCCAGGGTATTGACCGCATGTTGCTGAATGAAAACATGGTCCGGATGCGGCAGTATGCCGCAGTACAATGGCTTGCCGAAAAAATTGAAAGCCACGAGGACTTCACCTTGGCCCAATCCCTTGGTTTCACCTACTTTCAAGGCTATTTTTTCAACAAGCCGGAGATCCTGAAAAACCGCAAGATCGACACCTCGAAAATCATTCTCCTCAATCTGCTGGCCGAGGTGTGCCGTCCGGAGATCAATCTGAAGAAAGTCGAACAAATGGTCGCGCCCGACGTGTCGCTCTCCTACAAGCTCCTTCGCTACATCAATTCGGTATATTATTCGTTGGTGCGTAAAGTCACTTCCATCCGCTATGCCCTGACCTATCTAGGAGAAAGCGGGACGCGGCAATTCGTTTCCCTGGCGGCAGCTTCGGAGATTTCCGCAGGCAAACCTTCGGAATTGATGCGCTTATCGATGGTCCGGGCGGAACTCTGCCGATTGCTGGCCGCTTCCCGCCCAAGTTCAACCGATGCTTCCCAGCTCTTTCTGCTTGGTCTTTTTTCGTTGCTGGACGCCATGCTCGACATGCCCATGGACGAGCTCACCGATCAACTGCCTCTCACCGCCGAGGTGAAGGCGGCCCTCAACGAGCGCAAGGGGCCGTTTGCCCCCTATCTCCAGGCGGTGACCACCTACGAACAAGGCGAATTCGAGGCCTGCACCGAGTTTCTGCGGATGCTCAACATTGCCCCTGACATCATGATCAGCGCCTATTTCAGGGCCCTGGCCTGGGCCGATCTCTTTGACGCCAATCTTGCCTGATGGCGGTTGCCATCGTCGTGCCCCCTCGTTGGTCCGGTTAAAAGTTAGCTCTCGGGCGACAGGCCGCGTCTGTTCGGTGGCGGAAATTCAGGCTTGGATTCAGGGAAAATGCATCCGCTCCGGATACATCATTCGAACAGACTGGGGGTGGTGCGCAGGAATTGCTGAACATTCTCCAGTTCGGCAGAGGTGAGCTTGAGGGCGACCGCCTCGTGCAGTTGCAGCAGCGCCAGGGAAGGCGCATGGGCCAGCCCGATGCCCATCTGGTGGCAAATGTGATTGGCCATGCGCACCAGCAGAAGGACGTAGTTTTCAGCATCAAACTCCGGCAAATCATGATCCCGGGCGACAACGGCAAACATCTCCGGCATGCTGATCTGCCGCAGCAGCAGATATCCCTGTTCCGCATGGAGGAGATCCATGGCCCCGAGCAGCAGTTCCTGGGGCACCTGGAGCGCTTGCTTTTTTCTTTTCTTTTCGGCGAACACCTTAAGAATGAGCAACTTGCCGATATCATGAAACAGACCGGCGGAAAAAGCCTCGTGCTGCATCACCCCGAAATCAAGGCGATTGGACAGCATGCCGGCGGCAAAGGCGCATCCCAGTGAATGCTGCCAGAGTTTTTTCATGATCTCGTTCAATTGTCCATCGCGACAGCTGAACATGTTTTTGCTGATGTCCACGAGCACGATGCGGCTGACTTCCGACAACCCCAGCCGGACCAGGGCCGACCTGACTGTGGTGACGAGAACAAACCCACGATACATCGACGAGTTGGCCACTTTGAGGAGATTGCTGGAAAGCGCCTGATCACCGCTGATCAATTTTTCAACGATGCGGAAATCGGGCTCTTTTTTGATCAGTTCGCGCTGAATCCGCAGTGAAACGGGATTAAAGACCGGCAGGGAAAGCCGTTCCGATTCAATGTATTTCTTGAGTAGGGCGACAAAAGTACGTTCGTTGGTCATCCTAAGCCATGGGGTAAGTGGGCCGAAAAGGGCGCGTGGTCCGTCATGCCAAGCGCGCGGCGCCTGAGAGCCTTGCCCGAAGGGCGTTGCCATCGCGTCGGCTCGGCAGGATAGGTAGCATAAAACGCGCGCCAAATGAAGCAAAAGCCGACATTCTCGGGTTGTCGCCGCGAAATCGTTCCGGGGAAAGACGGAGAAAAACTGAAAACATCAAGGTGAAAGAGTGCAGCAAGCCCGTCTCCGTAAATGACGGGCCGGGCTTGCGCACGGCCGTTCAGACAGCCTTTTCTCGTTTTTTGGTGTGCTCCAGAGTGGTCATGACCGTGGCCACCATGGAGGAGACATCGGCCAGGTTGGCGGGTAGAATCATGGTGTTGTTTTCCTTGGCCAGCTTGCCGAACTGGTCAAGGTACTTCTTGGCCACCTCAAGGTTGGCCGCATCCTGGCCGCCAGGCTCGCTCAAGGCCTCGGCAACCTGGCGAATTCCTTCGGCGGTGGCCGCCGCTACCTTGAGAATTTCCTGCGCCTGACCTTCCGCCTCGTTGATCCGTCGCATTTTTTCGCCTTCGGACCGGGCAATGGCCTCGGCCCGCTCGCCCTCGGCCCGGTTGATCATCGCCTGACGCTCCCCTTCGGACTTGGCGATTTCCGCCCGTTTCTCGCGTTCGGCCTTCATCTGCTTCTCCATGGCTTCAAGCACGCTGCGCGGCGGCTGAATGTCCTTGATCTCGTAACGCAATACCTTGACGCCCCAGTTCTGCGAGGCCTCGTCCAGTGCCTCGACCACCTGGCGATTCAGATTCTCCCGCGCCTCAAAGGTGTTGTCGAGGCTGATCTTGCCAATGGCCGAGCGCAGGCTGGTTTGCGCCAGCTGCGCCACGGCGAAATGGTAATTGTCGATGCCATAGGCGGAGAGTCGGGAATTGACCACCTGCAGATAAAGACAGCCGTCGATCTCCATGGAAACATTGTCGGCGGTGATGCAGGTTTGGGCCGGAATGTCGATCGACTCCTCCTTGAGGCTGCGTTTATAGGCCACCTTATCGAAAAAGGGGATCAAGATGTGAAAACCGGCCTCGAGAGTGGTGCGGTATTTGCCCAGCCGCTCGATCACATACTCATACTGCTGATCCACGACCACCGCGGTCTTGACCAGGATCACGATCGCAAACACAACCAGGGCCACCACGCCGATGAGCACGTTATCCATCAGTGTTCTCCGTTTGTTTTCAGGGGTGCGACCTTGACGGTCAGGTTTTTCTTTTCCACAATTCGCACGACCGTTCCTTTGGTCACTGGCTCCTCGGAGGTGGCCTGCCAAAACGAACCGCCGAATTTTACCTTTCCTGCGGCCGGGGGCAGGATATCCTCGATCACCTCGCCAGTAGCATCCTCGGGCAGGCTATGTTCCATGGCATCGACCTCGAGGGTGCGGCCGAGAAAAATTTTTTTCACCGTCGATCGCAACAAAAGGAGGGCGAGGAGACTGGCGGCGAGAAAAACCAGCAGTTGGGTGGAAAGAGAGATCGGCAGCAGATAGACGGCCAGAGCCGCACACCAGGCGCCAATGCCGAAAAAAAACACGATCAGTCCCGGCAGGAGCAATTCGAGGGCAAAGAAGACGATACCGCTAAGAAACCACAGCAGAACCGGCGACAGGGAAAGCAGAACCATGCGACACTCCAGAAAGAGTCATTTGCGTAGAGGATAGCATAGTCATACCGCCCGGGCAATGCGGGCGAAGAATTTTCTGGAAAAATGGGTTTATCTGCTTGTCATTATCCGTGTTCTTCCTTAAAACAAAACCATTCGATTTAAATTTTTGAACTCGGCCCCCAAGGTCCAACACTTCATCACTGCCTGATTGCATCCACATGGGCAATCAGCCGGCGTTCAGGATTTCCATGCCCGCATCTCATCCACTGTTTTCTTCCCGCGTCCTGTTGCTGGGATGCATGCTTCTCGTGTCGTCTATCGGTTTGGTCGCCTCGACCTCTGCCGAGGAAATCGTCCAACCCGCACGCCCCTCGCACCTGGAAGGAGCGGAAATTCAATCCACACAGACAAACCAGGACAATGGCCAACCGGTCAGCGACAACGTCTCGCCGGCCGCGACCTTTGACGGCGATCCTGTCCAGGTGTTGATCCAGCAGCACCTCGAACAGATGTATTACGACAAGCAGGATTCGATTGCCCAGGAACCGATCTATACCACCGGCTACCTGTTTGACCTGTACCGCAGAAACCAGTTTCGTCCCCTGTGGTCCAATCAGGACAACATCCACCAGCTGCTGACCGCGATCGCCGCCGCCGACGATGAGGGGCTGACTCCTGATGATTACCACCTCAAGGTGCTCAACCGCTACGCCAGTGAGCTCAACTCGGCACCTTCCCTGGCCAAGCAAGTGGAATACGACCTCCTGTTTTCGGATGCGTTTGTGCTCCTGGGACAGCATAAACGCTACGGCAAGGTCGACCCCAACAAAGTCGAGGAAAAACAGAACCTGGAAGCCACCACACCACGCACCTCCCCCATTGATACCTATCTCACGGCGATCAGAACGGGCGCGATCCAAGCGACTCTGGACAAGCTTTCTCCCCATCACAAGGCCTACGTCAACCTCAAGGAAGCACTGATTCGCTACAAACAGATCGCCAGCAAAGGCGGATGGCCGCAGGTACCCATGGGACCGAGTCTAAGGCCGGGAGCCCATGACGATCGCGTGCCGGCAATACGACGGCGGCTGGCGATCACCGATCATTACCATGCGACCGGTGGCGGCAATGCGAAACAGTACGACAGTCACTTGGTGGCCGCGGTCAAGGCGTTTCAGGCCCGTCACCACTTGGAACCCGATGGCGTGGTCGGCAAGAGCACGGTCATGGCAATGAACGTCACGGTGGCGGAACGCATCAAGCAGCTCCGGGTCAATCTAGAGCGGACCCGCTGGGTGATCCACGATATGCCCAGCTCCAACCTCATCGTCGACATTGCCGGATTCATGCTTCAATATTATCATGACAATGCCCCGGTATGGACCAGTAAGGTGATGGTCGGCCAGCCCTTTCATCAGACACCGATTTTCCGTTCGGCCATTACCTACATCGTTCTCAACCCCACTTGGACCATTACCCCGGACATTGTCAAGAACGAGACCGTTCCCAGCATCATCAAGGACCCCGGTTATCTAGCCAAGCAACGACTACGGGTTCTCGACAGAAACGGCAATGCGGTTGATCCGAACACCATCCCGTGGACGCAGTACCAAGGCCGATATTTCCCTTATACCCTGCGTCAAGATGCGGGGCGGGACAATTCGCTTGGCCTGATCAAATTTCTCTTTCCCAACCCCTATCATGTCTACTTGCATGACACGCCGAGCAAGTCCCTTTTCGGTCGGACGCGACGCGCTTTCAGCCACGGTTGTATCCGAGTACAAAACCCCCTTGAACTGGGCCGCATGATCCTGGCGAATGATCCTGGCAATCCAACCACACCCGCCAAGATGGACCAAATCCTTGCTTCAGGGAAGACCACGACAGTGATTCTCAAGCAACCGCTGCCCATTTATCTCATGTATCTGACCGCAAATGTCCAAGACAACAAAGTCATGTTCAAGCCCGATCTCTACAGCCGTGACGAAGGCATTCTTACCGCATTGAATACCCCCCCTTCATCGCTGGAACTGGCCCCTCAAGTTCCTGAAGCCAAAGGACAGCTCACCAATCAGCAAGTCAGGATCGACAAAACCGTGCGATACGTGCAAACAGAACAACAAAAATCGACGGAACCCTATGCAAAAGATACCCTGTGAGCTGACTCTGGGTAATGGCGGTGATGTCATCGTCATGGTCGTATTGGATGAAGACGGCACCTTGCGCATACCTTGCTATGCCACCTATGGTACGTTTCAGGAAGGCGTGCTCAACTATCGTGTATTACGACCGGACGATACCCAACGGGTGCGCAGGGAGGTTTGGGTGGATCAGGATGGCAAGGTGGTCACCGACAAACAAGGCTAGTCGATTTCAACTGTAGGGCCACCGCCCCGCTGATCGATGCGCCATGGAGGGGCGGGACCGTGCATGTGGCCTGTGCATCTCCCTGGGCCCACGCTCCTTGGCCACGAAGGGACTGTGGATGACGCCCGCCCCTTGTTCCCAGCTGGGGCTGTTTGACACCTTCCTGTTTTCCGCAACATTCCCGTTCTCAAGTAGCCCTACTGCAACCGATTGTTACAGGTGTTCTTTTTTGTCGCCCGCAGGCGGGCACATCCACAGTGCCGCCCCGCCATTCGAGACACGATCATTCTCTTACCGGCATGATGAATAGCCTTCCCATGGATGCCAATTCTTTCATCTCCCTTGACTTTATTCACACTGTAGAGTCTATGGTCTATTGTTCAGGTGTTCGTAGAAACGTAAAAGGGAACTCCGTGCAAATCGGAGACGGGCCCGCCGCTGTGACCGGGGACGACCGCTGCACCATGTCACTGACGACTATGTCGGGAAGACGCAGCCAATAGGAAGAACCGGGAGTCAGAAGACCTGCCTGGACGGGAGGAGGAAACGACTGCGCGGACGGCGGCGTATCCGATTTGATCATTTCTGTGGATATAAAGGGCTATCCCGGATCGAAATAGTCGATCCGGGATTTTTTTATTCCCCTTCCTGTGTCTCCTTTGGTGAAACGCAATCAACTATAGGCTGGCGGAGGAAGCGGTCATGGATGGCTCAGTCCCAGGTGGGCCGTCATAACCTTTTTTGCGGGAGAATATTGCATGAACATTTTGGAGATCAAAACGCTGGTGTTGACGATAATTTGCTGCGCACTTATAGGAACCGTCTGTTTCTCAGGCGCTGTCGGTGCAGCCGGTCATGCCGCCGAGGAAAAGGGGCCGGCAATCCTCTTGGTCACCTTTGGGACCAGTGTTGAAAACGCCCAGACAGCCTTCCAAAACATCGAGCACCGCGTGAAAGAGGCCTTTCCCAAGACTGAAGTGCGCTGGGCGTATACCTCATCGATCATCCGCAACAAGCTTGCCAAGAAAGGAATCCGGATCGATTCACCGGAAATGGCCTTGTCCCGGCTAATGGACGAGGGCTATACGAAGGTCGCGGTGCAATCATTGCACATGATCCCAGGAGCCGAATTCCATGAAATTAATGTCAATAGCCGCTTGTTCGCACAGATGGCTGGGGGGATCGATACAGTCATGGTCTCGCAACCGCTCTTGATCAGCGACGCGACCATGGACAAGGTGTTGAACACCGTGCAAACAAATATCATACCCGAGGAACGCAAGGCGGAGGATGCCGTCATTCTTATGGGCCATGGCACGCATCACCCCAGCGACGCTATCTATGGCGCGCTGATGTACAAGGCACAAAAAAGGGATGCCAATCTTTACGTTGGCACCGTTGAAGGTGCACCTTCTTTTGCTGAGATCAAGGAGATGCTGCTCAAGAAAAAGACGCAAAAAGCCTACCTCATCCCCTTCATGACCGTGGCCGGCGATCACGCCATGAATGACATGGCCGGTGATGAGCCGGATTCATGGAAGAGTCAATTAACTAAGGCAGGCATCACTGCCGTGCCCGTGATGAAAGGGTTGGCGGAGTTCGACCCCATCGTCGATATGTGGATTGACCATCTCAAGAATACCATGATTCATTTCCACAAATAAGACCGTAAACTAATTAGTGTACAATATATCCACGGTTCTACGATAAGCCTAGTCATTGCAATTGTTCTCAGCTCCCAGCTCGATGGTTCCGTGGGAGGGATAGACTCGTCGCCTCATCGATAAAAAAACCCCTGTTTTATGAATAAAAAAACAGGGGAAAAATAATCAACTTGATCTGCCAAGATCGCGATCTTGTGGCAGGTAAAAAGTGAACAACAAACCGTTCACGCCCATCCCAGGCACACAAACGCCTGTTACGATCATTGACGTTTTTTTACATTCTTCTTCTCATCTGGCAATGGCACATTATAAACAATATAGGCAAAATCGTTCATTAGTGTGGTGATACCTTGCTCAATCGCTTTTTCAAAAAGAGCATCGTACTCATAATCAGCCCAAAATGAACGTGGGGATACTTTTACATCATTTCTATTACTCCAAACTATATTGCCATTATATGCGTCTTGAACCCACATACGAATTTGAACAACAGCTTGTGGAATAGCTCCTAATTCAATTCTATCTTTATCATCAAAATCAGAAGAATTTAAATCATCATACACCTCAGTCGTTGTTTGACCAATCCAAAATTGCTCATCAGTACCGAAGAAAAATGGGATAATGCCTTTTTTCCACGGTGCCCAAGATGGATCCAAACGATCTCTGTATTGAATAATTCTACCTCGAACAATATAATCAGCAGAAAAATGTCGTCCTATTTTAACAATTTCTTGGGGACTTAGCCCATGAACAAGAGAAGTATCTCCTTCTATATTTTTATTATTGTTTTGAGTATCTTTTATATATCTCTTCAATGTTCTTTTCATATTACTTGACCAATCATTGTCAAGTTCATACTCAATCGATACTGTTTTGTTTCGATCATAGGAGGTGACATTTATTATATTTTGGTCAGCTAAAAACTTATAAATATCTTCTTGAACAGGAAGATGAAATCCTAACCTTACAAACTGATCAGCCACGTTTTCACTAACAAAAAGATTCCTACGATAGGCACTTTCCAGATTGTCCGCTTGCGAATAATCGGCGAAAGGCAGAATAACCACTGTTTTGTCGGCTCCCACTATATTCTTTTTGAGTGGATCGACTTTCAACGATTCATGGACGGTCGCGCCGCAACCACCAAGGCAAAAGGCGAGGAGGCAAACGAGTAGATGGTGGCGAAATTTCATACCATTTCTCCTGTTATTCTGGGGACAAAGTTAAATAATTCTCGGAGTGAGCAGGATAACCAACTCACGTTTCTGCAAGGTTTTCTCTTCCACGCCAAAAAGGTATTTCACCACGGGAATGCTGCCCAAGCCAGGTGCAAAAGCACCTGTCTTTCCTTCAATACTGTCGATGAGACCACCGATGATCAGCATTTCTCCGTTTTCGACCTCCACCATGGTCGACATTTCACGTACTTTGACCTGCGGCAGGCCGAGAGACATGGCGGTCTCTCCCTCACCAATGGTGGTGATCGGGACCTCACCATCACTGGTGGCATTGGCCAAATCGGTTGTAATGGGAGTCAGATGGAGAATAACTTTATTTTCGTCCAGAATAGAGGCCATCACGCCCAGGGCAATTCCCTGAACCACATTCCCCACTTCAGCAGAATAGGTTATATCTTCGGTGTCGCTATCCTTTTCTCTTGTGACCGATTTTATGTAAGCAACATCCTTACCGACACTAATAATCGCTGGTTGCCCATTGAGAACGGTCAATTTGGGATTGGCTAACACATGAGTATCTCCCTGTTCCTCTAGTGCATTGAGAAAAACATCGAATGTTAAACTTGGAATCTCAACACGACTGACAAAAGTATTCGAAAAATCATCAGGGTCAGCAGTTGTGCGTGGATGCACTTGGCCATTGTTGCCAAAAAAAGTAGTTGCTGAAATTTGAAAATCTTTAAGAACACTACTCCAATCAAGTCCAATTTTAGAGTTATCTTGCAAATAAACTTCTATAATTTTGGCTTCAATGTTAACTTGCTTATACAATGATTTCTTTAAATTATTGATATAATCATCGACAACCTTCAACAAGCTCGGTTTTGCTGTCACAGTTATAAGTCCTACATTCCGGTCGATAACAAAGGAAGCCTTATCCTTTGCCCCCATGCTCATTGTTTTTTCTTCTGATCCGACCGCATCTCCTTTTGCTGCTTTCTCTGGTTCACCTTGTTTTGCACTGAACTCTTCACTCTTAGCCGTATTCGGCCCCATATTTTTATCATTTTCTTTTGCTTTGGTTTCTGCTGAAGATGCCAGAAGAACAGATTGTCGATCAGCCTCAGCTGTTTTGAGGATAATTTTCAAATTCGATTCAACGCTATCCCAAACATTGAACTTGTTTTCAGGGCTCGATATTTTAACGGATCCTTCTGTGCCTGAAGCAGCATCCTTATTCGAGAGAAAATTTCCGCCTACAGTCGAAGTATAACCGCCCTTCATGGCGGGAATACCTATTTGATAAACCTTAGTCTCTTTATTACGAACAACGACATTTTTGCCATTCACTTCATGAAAATAGTCAGCTTGACGGAGAAGGTTGGCAATCGCATCAAAAAAATTATCGTTGGCTGCGATATCGACATCGACAGGAATCGTTTGGTCAACATCGCTCGCCCAGCTAACGGTCATACCCTTTAAATTCACCAATCGTTTCATTACCTCCCAAAGGGGTTGCGGGCCACCTGTGGAACGTATCGTCGCACCCACTTTGATCTGGTATTCTTCAGGCTCGTCACCTAACTCGTCAACAGTATTATCTGGAGATATTAGGTAACCTGGTGTCTGATATCGAACAGGAAGTTGAGCGGGCGTTGCTATGGGCTTGTTTTCGATGGTGGCGCTCGAAGATGGTGGAGCGCTCTTATCAACATTATCTTTGGCCTTCTTTTTGGCACCGCAAGAGACCAGGAATGGCAGTGCGATCACAAGACACAGGCAGGCAACATATTTGCTCAATTTCATAAAATGATCCTCAATATGATCCAAGACACGAAATACAAACCATTATAGGGTGGGATGAACAGCAACCCGTCCTTTGATGAATTTTTCCAAGTCAGGGGGAATCTGAAATCCTGATGACAAAATAGCGCGATATTGGGCAGTGGCCTGCTTTTCTTCGCCTAATTTATCGTGAATTCGGGCAGTCGCGACCATGGAATCGAGATTTTTTCCGTAGAGGCTATCATGACGGTTAAGAGCGGCGAGAGCAGAACGCAAATCTCTGTGATGTTCACTGAAGGCCGCATAATTCAAAAGAGATTCCTTTAGCGGCTTTGGCCCGCTGGTACTTTGTTTAAAATAAGACTCTGCCTGTCGAGTATCTTGCATGTTGGCAGAGGCAATGGCCGCGTTGAGCAGGGCGGATTCATTGCGTGGGTCAGCCTCGATGGCGCGTTTGGCAAAGTATAAAGATTTCGCATTTTGCTGAAGCTGGACGAGATAGATGGAGGCGATCTTATTGGCAAGTTTTGAGTTTTTCGGCCATTTTTCCAGTGCCTGCTCATACAGGCCTGCTGCCGTTTCAAAATTTTCCTGCCTTTCTGCCCCACGGCCTTTGGTAATCAGTTCTTTGGCCTCGATAATTTCAGCAGACTGTTTTTCTTGCTGCTGAACGATAAGTGTATCTCGCTCCATTACCGCTGAATCAGCCTCAAAACTTAAGTTATTTTGAGCCTGTTCGGGCCATTTAAACCCCTTTCCTTTGGGATAAATGACTAATGTGTTAAATCGCTCCTCTTTTTCTAGATCTTTCAAATTGAGAATGATATCGAGAGCGAAATCCCAAGGGACATCATCCAGCACCAAGGTGAGAGCCCCCTCCACCGATTCATCGACAACGATATTGACCCCACTTACCTGCCGTAGAAAGTTGAAAACGTTATGTAAATCCATTTTCTGAAATTCAACGGTGATCCGTTCCTTATTATAGCCGGAGAAATTGAATGCATCCTGCATTTGCTGTTCTTTGGCTTTTGGTGAAGGTTTTGCATCCAACGGATTAATTGAAGGGAGCTGCGTGTCGATAGTTTTTTGTTGATTAATGATCGAAGTAACTTGATCCTTTGACCTTGCCTCATCAACAATGATTTCTAAACCATTTGATATGGCATTAATGCTATATGGAAACAATGCGTCAGAGGATGAATGGAAACTAAAACGTAAGCCCGTGTCACGACGGGCAATCTGAATTTTTGACAGTGCTGTATCAACTTTGCGATCGGTTAAGGCAGCATCATCACTTGTGGCGTTATCAATGTCTATGATAAGCTGCGGGGGAATATTTCCGGATTTATCAACGGTACTTTTATTGTATTTCGATACAGTTTCATCGAAAAGCAGCTGTATTTTTGTTCTTTTATTTTCTTTGGTTATGGAAACATCGGAAAATTTCGCCTGCTTGGTTCCGGATGAAACATTGACAGGTTGTTGTTGATTAACTGATGTTTCGCCGTTCTTGGATACGGAATTATTTCCGGCCAACAACAAAACAATTTCATTTTCATTCTGTTTCGTATTAAACGAAATTGCCTCTGGGAGAGTGAATTCGAATCGTGATATTGAAGACTTCGCTCCTGGAACTTCACTTGTGGCCAATTTTATATTTTCATTTTCAATCGATTGAACAAAATCTTTCGCTATTTTAGCATCTGCGATATCAACTACGATCCTTGGAGGATTAGGCAATTCGTATACCGTCGAAACTAAAGAAGCTGTTCCTTTTATTCTTATTTCTTCCTGTTGATTTATTTTTTTCAATGTTACCGAACTAATTTGAATTTCAGGTGTTTCGGCGTTAGAACTTGTGTGAAAAATAAAGAAAAACGTGAATAATAGCAGGATGGAATATTTCGATCGCGCAAAAGAATGAAACATGATCATTTCTCTCCTTCTTTGTTCAGGCTCATGGTAATAATCGTTTTCATTTCTTTACCCGATCTCGTCAAAGCGGTTTCCGTAATAAATACTTGATCAGGTGTAATTTTTGTAACAATGCCTCTTTTGCCAATAGGCGTCCCTACTTTCAACAAATATCCTTTATTAGCTTGATCTTCAACCATCGCTAGTTCGTCAGTTGAACTTATCAAAACACCAACCAATTTGAGCTGTCCTGGTTCAAACAACTGCATTCCTATTAATTCATCTGTGCTTTCTATGATTTCATTGGGGTCGAATCCAGCAGGGACATCAGCCTTTTCAGAAAGAAACGGTTTGAATGGATCCATCCTCCCCTCAACTTTATAGGTGTAACTGTTATCCTTTGTACTTAAAAAATTATTAGTCGGATTATCCTCTCCAAAACAGTTGGGTAAAATCCCAAACAAAAATAAAGCATATCCAATTAGGCAAACCGCAAAGCGCCTAGGATTTTCTTTTTTTTCTATCATTGTGCGGTCATCTCTTATTGTCTTGGATAAAATACTCATCACATACAGTACACAAAGGCTAAAATAGACCTATTTCTTGCCCTTCTTTCCTTTCTGCTCTGGCGGAGGAGCAGGTACATTAGTAAATCGATACGTAACCAATCGGCAGGAGGAAGAAAGCAACATCTCGCCTTCAACTTGTTCGGCCTTCTCTGTCTTTATATTGTTAACAGTTACTATTCGCTCAAGCTTACTAACTTTATCTAAAAATAATCCCAAATTATGATAAGGTCCCTTGATCTTTATATCGATTGGAATTTCAGCATAGAAATCTTTTTGCATTTCCGCTCCAGGTACGAACGATATAAAATCTAGGCCTGAATTTTTCCCAAGATCGGATATGTTTCGCAACAAATTGGGTATTTCTTGGCTTTTCGGGAGAAGAACAGAAGTGAGTTCAAATTCGTTTTGCGCATCTTCAAGTTCCTTTTGATGTTTTGGTAAATCGCGAGCCGCTCTTCGGACCTTGTTCAGCTCGTCAGTAGACACTTGAATTTGCTTTTTCAAATTCTCTATATTTTTTAAATTTTGCTGTAGAAATCCAAAATAAAACAATGAAACAGGTAAAATAAAAGCTAATACCAATATTAATATTTTATACCTTTTATCAAAAGGTATAAATTTTTCATCAACGAAAATGTCATATTTATTTTTCTTGGATGTCAAACCCATTTTTTGGCCTAGTATTAATTTGATATTCTTTGAGCAGTATCGTTATTCTCGAATCCAACAGTGCAGGAAGTCGAGAAGGCCTTCAAATCTCTATCCGCAAATTTTTCCATTGAAGAACTTACCAATGTTACATTTTTGATATATTTAGAATTTTCTAGATCATCCATAAATTTCGCGATAGTTTGATCATCAAGTGCCATACCAGTTAAACTGAGTTGAGCCGAATCTTGAGTAATGCCTTTAAGCCACATCCGACGAAATGGGATCAGATTTGCAATTTCATCAAGGACGTGAACAGTAAGAGAGGAAGATTGTTTTAACTGTTTTATAACTTCAATACGTGTTGCAAGAACTTTTTTCTCTTCATCGATTTTCTTGATTTCTGCTAAGATTTTATCATATTGTTTTTTTTCAGATTGCAGAGCGGCATTGGTATCGCGCATTTTCTTAACAATGTTAGACTGGTAATATCCAAATGCAATAAGCACGATCACCAAAGCACCAAAAAATATTATCGATAAATTAATCTGTTGCTTAGCTTTGTTGCGCTTAATTATTTCCCGGACCGGGAGTAAATTGATATGAATCATAATTTTTTTTAAAAAGATGCAGAGCGAATTGCCAATCCAGCGGCGATGGCCATTTCAGGGGCTATGGAATCAAGGTAGTTTTCATCAAATTTCTTTGGATCATAGACCATTTTTTTAAAAGGATTAAAAGCGATTACACTCAACCCTGTTTCCTTTTCTATATATTCTTTGAGTCCATTCACTTTCGACCCTCCGCCACTCAATACCAAATACTTTAAATGTTTATCTGGATTATTCATAAGATACAAGTCAATGGCTTTCTTGATCTCTAAAACCCATTGGGTGCAAGTCTGGTTGAAAATTTTTTCTATATCTTCACGAAAATTTTCTGCGGAAACGATACCAAGCTTTATCTTTTCCGCTTGGGCATAATCGATATCAAGAGTGTTCGCCAGTTGCATGGTTAATTGTTCACTACCGACAACAATATCCCTAGCCAATACTGAAACACCTTCAGATATGATATTTATATTCATTTTTGAAGCACCGATATCGACAAGTGCAACGTTTTCCATTGGTTCCGAAATAGTTTCCCAAATATTTTCAAGAGCAAACCCATCAACATCAACGAGCACGGTCTTCAATTTTATCTCATTGAGCATATCTAAGTAATCATTCACAACCTCTTTTTTCGCCGCAACAAGCATTATGTCGTTTCGGTCACTATGCTCTTTCTTTGATGGTAATTTTTGAAAATCGAGATAGACATCATTTAAATCAAACGGAATATACTGTTCGGCTTCAGCTTTTATATATTCCGCTAAGGAATCGTCATCCATCGCCTCTAAATTGATTTTCTTAACAATAACGGAATATCCGGAAATCGAGATACCGATTTTGGTATTTTTTATTCTCAAATTTTTGAGAAGGGCAGAAATTGTGCGCCCAACTTCTTCCGGTTCTTGAAGAACGCCATCTTCCACCGCACCTGGTGAAATGGCGGCACTGCCAACGGCCAATAATTTATAAGTCCGCCCGGATTTCTGGAGTTGGCAAATCTTAACGGCATGGGAACCGATGTCGACTCCGGTGATCAGTTTTTCATTTTTTGCCATTTTCTTTTTTCTCTCGTTTAAGTATGGCAGACAAGGTTACCCACAGATATTAAATGCTTTTTTTACTCTGTTTTGTATTAAGCACATAAAATAGATGCTTTGTCAAGCAAGCTGGTATTTTTTTCGCCCAACCTTGATCGTGAAGCGCTATTTGCCCTACAATAGTTAACGTATTGTCATAACATAATTTTTTAAAAAAATTCACCCCATCTGCCATGCTTGTGAGCTTTACCCGCCTTCATATGTGTATCCCGAGGCAAGAAAAATCGCGCCAGACAGACGAAATGCGTATTACCTGATTAAAAGCAGCCCAAAATAAAATTGTCAAATGCTGGAGTAAAAATTACCATGCCGCGAACACTGAAACAAAAAATCGATCAATCAGGCAATTTTCTCCAGCATCCCATAAAACCGTGCCAGCGCTTTTGCCTCAAAATTGCCCCTTCCCTTCCCACAAAAACCATGGACTGCATTTAAACAAAGTTGACGCCGTATCCTCTTTTGGTTCAACCTTTCAACGAAAGGTTAAATTGTTGCATTTTTTCACACTAAACGATACAATATGAATTGTTATTCCTTTTGCTGAATCTACACAATCAAAATAATTTTCATAAAAAAATTTTATGAATAAAATATTAACAATAAAAATTGAATATTATGTCTTCTTCAGCTATTTTGCTTATTCATTGTCCCGACAATAAAGGGATAGTTGCAACAGTCAGTGAATTTATCTTTAAAAATAACGGAAACATCACCTATCTCGATCAGCATGTTGATTCAACGCAAAAGACTTTTTTTATGCGCATTGAATGGGAGTTGGATGATTTTATCATACCCCCCAATAAAATAGGGGAATATTTCGATACACTTATAGCCAAAAAATACTCAATGAAGTGGCAATTGCATTTTTCCAATGAAGTGCCGCGGATGGCTCTTTTTGTATCAAAACTTCCACATTGCCTATACGACATTCTTTCTCGATGGAAATCGCAAGAGATAGAGGTTGATATACCTCTCGTTATAAGTAATCATTTGGAGCTCGAACCGATAGCTCGGCAGTTCGGCATTGATTTTTATCATTTTGCCATAAATACTGAAAACAAAAGGGAACAGGAACAGGCCCAACTGCAACTTTTAGCTGAACATGACATCGAGTTCATCGTCCTTGCCCGGTACATGCAAATTCTCTCCGAAGAATTCATCAGTCATTATCGCAACAAGATAATCAACATTCACCATTCTTTTCTCCCCGCCTTTCCCGGAGCGAGACCTTATCATTCGGCCTTCGAACGTGGTGTGAAAGTCATCGGCGCGACGAGCCATTATGTGACCGCTGAGCTGGATGCCGGCCCGATCATCACCCAGGACATCATCCGCGTCAGTCACGCGGATTCCGTCGACGATCTGATGCGGAAAGGTCGGGATCTCGAAAAAGTGATCCTCGCTCGCTCCATCTGGCACCATTTGAAGCGACAAATCCTGGTCTTTCAAAATCGCACGGTGGTTTTTACTTGAAATCGGAAAACAACGGCGGGTCTGGCTCAATCATCTGTGCGCCCGGGGGTGGAGCCGTCGTCTCGAATAAATGGAACTCCAAACTTCCTTCAAGAATCTGAAACGTGCCGATATAGTGTCCCGGATCGTCTGGCAAGGCCGTATTGGTCGTATAGATGCCAAGATACCGCTCTTTCACGGGCATATCCGGATCCACTAGCACCCACATCAAGGGGGCCGTGTCGCCCTTGGTCTGCACCGTCAAAATTTGTCCGCCATGCGGGATAGGGATCGACTGGAGTCGATTGGGTGTCAGTTCAAACTTCCAGATAGTTTTCATGGGTTGACCTGTTCATTAACCTTTGGAAAAGGAACAATATACCACGGCTGCCAGCGCATCATGACAGCCATGCCCTTACGTGGGTCGTCTTTTACCGTTGTTGTCCCATTGATGCAATCACATCCCTTACCGGCCGAAGATCCACAGCCATTTTTCGAGATCATCCTTGCGGATTTTGGCAATTCTGTTATCTGTGCGGTTGTTTTTTCAATGACCGTGAACGGATGCCGGAGCATGTCCCTCTCCACCGTTCCTCGAACTTTTTCCCATTAGGATATGTTATGAATTTCCCGATTGATTTGTCCGCGTACACCCCTCTGCGCTTTTCCGTCGATCAGCAAGGGCTCGATCTGGAGCAGCGCACCACCTTGATCCGCAATATCAACTTGGTGCGCGACAGTATCGTCTTTTTTACCGCCTTGGCCAATACCAAAGGCCTGGGGGGACATACCGGCGGCGCCTACGATATTGTTCCCGAACTGCTGATTGCCGACGGGTTCATCAAAGGCGGTGACTCCTGCTATCCGGTCTATTTCGACGAAGCCGGTCACCGGGTGGCTATTCAGTACCTCATGGCAGTGCTTAACGGCTACCAGCCAGCCGAAGCGTTGCTCCATTACCGGGAATTCGGCAAGGGATTGTACGGCCATCCCGAGCGCAACGAGGCAGAGGGCGTCTTCTTCAGTTCCGGCCGCCTGGGCCACCTGTGGAGCCATGTCAACGGCGTGGCCGAGGCGAATCCGAGCCAGAAAATCTTCCTGTTCGGCAGCGACGGCTCCCAACAGGAGGGCGATGACGCCGAGGCGGCCCGTTATGCGGTCGCCAGAAAACTTAACATCAAATTGCTGCTCGACGACAACGACGTCACCATCGCCGGCCATCCGACTTCTTACATGCACGGCTATGATCTGTTGCGAACCTTGAGCGGTCACGGACTCGCGGTCCAGAGTTGCCAAGGTGAGGACATCGACAGCCTCTTTGCCTCTATTCGCCAGGCCATCGCTCACGACGGCCCAGCGGCGGTGGTCATCAAGCGCAAGATGGCGGTCGGCGTGGCCGGCATCGAAGGGTTGCCCAAGGGGCACGACGTCATCCCTGTGCCCATGGCCATTGACTACCTCACCGCCAAAGGGCACACCGCCGCAGTGGCCATGCTCCAGCAAGTGCCGGCCAAGGCGACGAAGACCGAATATCGCGGCAGCTCGACGGAATCGGCTAAAAATCGGGACGAATTCGGCAGGATCATCAGCGACCTGATCAAGGGACTCGACAATCCCGCATCCAAGGTTCTGGTGGTCGATTCCGACCTGGAAGGCTCCTGCGGTCTGCACCATATCCGCAAGAATTGCCCGGAGGTTTATGTCCATGGCGGCATCATGGAGCGCAACAACTTCTCGGTGGCTGCCGGTTTCGGCTCCACCTCCGGCAAACAGGGCATCTTCGGTACCTTTGCCGCCTTCCAGGAGATGGTGATTTCCGAGATCACCATGGCCCGGCTCAACCAGGCCAATGTACTGGCCCACTTTTCCCATTCCGGGGTGGACGACATGGCCGACAACACCTGCCATTTCGGTATCAACAACTTCTTTGCCGACAATGGCCTGGCCGAACACGACCGAACCCGGCTCTATTTTCCTGCCGATGCCCTGCAACTCAAGGCCATCCTCACCAAGGTGTTTCATGACCAAGGCTTGCGGTTCGTTTTCTCCACCCGATCCGGCACCCCTTTCATCCTGCGGGAAAACGGCGAGAAATTCTTCGGCGACGGCTACACTTTCTCCCCGGATCGCGACGAAGTCATCCGTGAAGGCCGAGACGGCTATATTGTCTCCTACGGCGAGATGCTCTACCGCTGTCTCCATGTGGTGGAACTACTCAAAGACGAGGGCATTCAGCTTGGCCTGATCAACAAACCTGTCCTCAACGTGATCGACGAGGCCATGCTTGCCAAGGTAGGCGCAAGCCCCATGGCCCTGATCATCGAAACCCAAAACAGTAAGACCGGCTTGGGCATCCGCTACGGCAGCTGGTTGCTTGAACGTGGTTTCACACCAAAGTACGCATATATGGGCACATGGAAAGATGGCGCAGGCGGTCTGTCCGAACAGATTCCCTATCAGGGGATGGGAACCGAGGCCATCCGCGACAAGGTGCTGCAGATGCTTCAGGGATAACCCCCCGCAATCGTCTCGACAGCGGCGACTTTGCCGCTGTACACCAAAAAAAAAACCGGAAATGCTTTTGTCATGACATTTCCGGTTTTTTTTAGACTACCTTAAAAAAACCTCTTTTTCGTTTCCACGAGTCGATAAATAGGTACTTTTGTTCAACCAACCACCACCGTCGATTGGTCATGCCTCTCCCGGGTTGCGGATGAGCTTATTGGCTGCTATTGGCGAAAAGTTTTAAATAATTACAAGGAATGGATAAGCTTGGAACATCGTTCTATCCTGCACCTCACCTTGACAAAATAATTTTATGGCTGGCATCACCGACATCCACACCCACGCCTTTCCCGACGCCATCGCCCGCAAGGCCATCCCCACCTTGGAGCGAGACGGCAACATCAAAGCCTATCTCAACGGCACGGTGGCCGACCTCTTGGCCTCCATGGACCGTGCCGGCATCGAGCGCTCGGTGCTCTGTTCGATCGCTACCCGACCGGAACAGTTCGCTCCCATCCTCGCATGGTCCAAGGCCATCCGCTCCGAGCGGATCATTCCTTTCCCCTCGCTCCATCCCGAAGACCCGCAACTGCTCGAACACTTGGAGATGGTTCACGCCGATGGATTCAAGGGGGTGAAGATGCACTCCTACTATCAAGACTATTTCCTCGACGACTACCGGCTCTTCGAGCTGTACGAACGCATGGGCGAGCTGGGCACCATCCTGGTGATTCACGCCGGCTACGACATCGCCTTTCCCCGCATCCGCAAGGCCGACCCCCAGCGGATCGTCGCTGTCTGCCGCCAGTTCCCCAAGCTCAAACTGATCGCCACCCATTTGGGGGGCTGGGATGAATGGGCGGACGTGCGCACACTGCTCACCGGCGAACCGATCTACATGGAGATCTCCTTTGCCCTCGATTTCCTTGATCAAAAGCGCCTGCGCGACATCCTGCTCAACCACCCGGCCGAATATCTGCTGTTCGGCACTGATTCGCCGTGGACCGATCAGGCTACCACCCTTAGGATGCTTGGCAAATTGGGCCTGCCGGACTCGCTGTTTGAACGGATCACCAGCACCAATGCCCGACGGCTGCTGGATGCATGAAGATGAAATAACGGAGGTGGGTGATGAACGGGAACCGGACAATCGTGCAGGCGATCATCCTCGCCCTGGGGCTGGTGACCTTGGCGGGTTGCGCTCCGCAGCGTCAATGGTCAAAACCAGGACTCAATCAGGCCGATTTCGACCGTGATGCGGCCCGCTGTCGGCGGGAGGCCGCCGTGTCCACCCAGCGGGACCCCTTTGCCCCTGATGCGGGGCACGGTCTGGAACGGGCAAATGTTCAGGAAAAACTTTTTGAGCAGTGCATGACTGCCCGCGGATACCGCTTGGTCGAGGGCGAGGAATCTGGACGATAAGATAAAGAGGCGGGGCCCGCCCCTCCGTTTCGAGGCCGGTTACGTGAAAGTCATCGTGCTGAAGATTCTCTCATTGATCTGGAAGCGCATGCATTTCATGCATGTGCCCCCATTCTTGCATTGTGAACCTTTCCCGTAATTTGGGAACGTAGACGCTCGGATGATCGTCACTAATGGCAATCTTCTCCGGCCATTCAAGCGGGGCAAAATTCGCCATTTGATTGATGACCTTGAGATCGCTTTCTCCCTGTGATTCTTGCCAGGCGCGCGGTAAGAGATGGTGTCGCTCGAGGGGCTTCTTTTTCGTTTTAAGGGCCGGATCAATCAGATCGCTCACCTTTTTATGCGAGAAAAGAACCGGAGCCCCAAGCCGATTTTGAGCGGCGATGTAAGCAAAAAGTTGGGAATTCCGTGCGGATGAACTCTCAAGTGTGTTCGCAGGGATATCATAGCCCGTCAGTTGCCGGAGGCGCCGAAGAGGAAAGATCCGACGCACACAGCAAGCGGCATGGAAATCAAAAGAACGGCGGGAAACGCAAGAGGACGGTGCTCGAATGAAGTTCCAAAAGTCACCGTATTAAATGGTATCGGCCTCGCCACCTGCCAATCAATTGCAAGGGGGCTCACTTACTTTATTGTTCTCGACAATTAAAAGACGACCTGCAGCCCGGCGGCAGACCGCTATTGGGTTCGGCGGTTTTAAAAAAATGAAAATTTTGTACAGGAGTTGTACAAATTGCCCTAAAAACAAAACAATCACTCACCAGAATCTAGGCAAGTGGCTGAATTATTGGCGCGCCCGGAGGGATTCGAACCCCCGGCACTCGGATTCGAAGTCCGATGCTCTATCCAGCTGAGCTACGGGCGCGTCGATGCGTACGGGTATCCGCTGGTCGAGCCAGCGACGTAGACGATGATCGCCGTGTGGGTGGCGATCCAAATGAAAAACCATTTTACCCGGAAACCAGCGGCCACGTCAACCCTGCCGCGCTGAGGAGCGGAAAAATCGCTCAGGCAAGGAGCCGCGGAGCATCCTCCCAGGGGTGGCGCATGGCCTCCAGCAGCCGCTGCGGATCGGTGTAGGCGGCCAGTCGGTCCCGGTTGGCGTCAAGCACCGGCAGGGCTTTGGCGGCCAGCTGTGCCGTGGCGTCGACAAAGCCGTACTCCCGCTTGATGTAAACGCCGGCCGCCCGGATCATGGCTTGAAGAAAGGCTTTTTCCGTTCCTTGGGCCCTATGCCAGGCTTGCTCCAGAATCTCGTGGACCTCGAAATGCAGGCCCAGATCCCAAAGGACCAGCCCCTGCCAGAGTACATCTTCCGGTCCAGAGGCGATGCCATCGAGGAAGCGCGCGTACCGCTCCAGGCGATCGTGGATGTAGGCCACCTGCTCCGGGCCAGGCCGGGCAGCGAGAAAACGATCCGCCACCCCCTGGGCCGGGGCGAGACGTTGCTCGCGCAGACAGGCGGGCAGCGCGGCCGACAGTTGGTTGCGGATGTCCCTGCTCAGCCGGTCACGGAACGGGTCAAAGGGATGATGAATCATTTGTCGCTCTCCTCGCCAATCGGGTATAGTGCCGCCACATGCGCTGGCCGCCACCCGGACCGCGCCATGCTTCCTCCATGATTGTCCCTCTTTTCATAAGGCAGACCGATGAAACTGTATAGCTGTATTACCGGACCGGACGACGAAACCTTTTGCAAACGCGTGTCCGACAAGCTCAACCGCGGCTGGCAGCTCCATGGCGGCCCCACCCTGACGTTTGACGGCAGAACGGTGATCGCTGGCCAAGCCCTGGTCAAGGAAGTCGAGGGCGAAGTCTTCACCATGGACACCACGATCAGCGCCTACTGATCCGATCCGTTCTCCGACATGCGGCTGATTCACACCTCGGATTGGCATCTTGGCCACCGCTTCCATGGGCGGCAGCGGCACGAGGAGCAGGGCCGTTTCCTGGACTGGCTGGTCGGCTCGATCGAGGAGCAAGGAATCGAGGCCCTGCTGGTGGCGGGCGACATCTTCGACACCACTGCCCCCGGCAGCCGGGCCCAGGCCCTCTATTATCGCTTCCTCCACCGGCTGGCCAGCTCCCCTTGCCGTCATGTGGTGATCACCGGCGGCAATCACGATTCGCCCGCTCTGCTCGAGGCGCCGCGGGAGCTGCTGCGCCAGCTGGACATCCATGTGGTCGGCATGGCCGACGGCAACCCGGACAAGGAGATCCTGTTGCTGCGCGATGGTCAAGGTCTGCCCGAACTGTTGATCTGCGCCGTGCCCTTTCTTCGCGACCGGGACATCCGCCAGGCAGCGGCCGGCGAGACCCTGGAGGAAAAAGGCCGGCAATTGCGCGAGGGCATCCGCGCCCATTACCAACAGGTATGCGAACTCGCCGATCAACGGCGCAGGGAGATCGACGCCAACCTGCCTCTGGTGGTCATGGGCCACCTCTTTGTGGCCGGCGGACGCACGATGGAAGGTGATGGCGTGCGCGAACTGATGGTTGGCGGCCTGGATCGGATCGACAGCAGCAGTTTTCCCGAATGGATCGATTATCTGGCCCTCGGCCATCTCCACCATGGTCAGCAGGTGGCCGGCAGCCCCACGCGGCGTTATTGCGGAGCACCGCTGCCGATGAGCTTTGCCGAGGCCGGTCTGCGCAAGGAAATCCTCCTCCTGACCACCCGGGGACGAGATGTGTCGGTAACGCCGTTGACCGTGCCGGTGTTCCAGTCCCTGGCCTCCTTGCACGGCGATCTGGACCAGTTGCTGGCTGGCCTCGCGCAACTGAAAATCCATCCCGACCCCGCCTGGGTCGAGCTGATTTACGAAGGGGAAACGGTTGTTCCCCGCCTGCGCGACGAGTTGCTGGCGGCGGTCGAAGGATCGGCGCTGAGCGTGCTGCGCATCCGCGACAGCCGCATCTATGATTATGTCCTGCGCCAGGCCCAGGAAGCGGAATCGCTCGATGATCTGAGCGTGGACGAGGTGTTTGAGCGCTGCCTGGAGAGCAACCATATCGAGCAAGGACAGCGGCAGATACTGCGCGGGGCCTTTGCCGAAATCGTGGCTGCTGTGGAACACGGGACCAGCGCCCCAGAGACGGCGCCATGAGGATCCACGCCGTCCGTCTGCGCAACCTCAACTCGCTGGCCGGAACCTGGGTCATCGACTTCACCGCTCCCGAATACACGGCCTCGGGCATCTTCGCCATCACCGGTCCCACCGGAGCGGGCAAATCCACCATCCTGGACGCCATCTGCCTGGCCCTGTTCGCCCGCACTCCCCGCCTTGGCCATATCAGCAAGGGCAGCAACGAGATCATGTCCCGCCGGACCGGCGACTGTTTTGCCGAGGTCGAATTCGAAACCCGGCGGGGCCGCTTTCGCTGTCACTGGGCCCAGCATCGCGCCCGCCGCAGTCCAGAAGGCGAGTTGCAGCCGCCACGGCATGAAATGGTCGACGCCACCAACGGCAAGGTCCTGGAAAGCCGCAGCAAGGAAGTCGGTCGTTTGGTGGAGCAAGTGACCGGCATGGATTTCGACCGGTTCACCCGCTCGATCCTGCTCGCCCAGGGGGAGTTTGCCGCCTTCCTCGAGGCCGACGCCGATCAACGCGCCCCGATCCTGGAACAGATTACCGGCACCGCCATCTATTCGCGCATCTCCATGGCCGTGCACGAACGGACCAGCGAGGAACGACGGAAAACCGAGCTCATCGCGGAAACCATGGGCAGTGTCTCGCTCCTGAGTTGTGATGAAGAGCAGGCCCTGACAGCGGCAATCAACGAACAGATGGCAACGGTGACCGCTCGACAGCGGCAGTTGGCCGAGCTCTCCCAAGCCCTGCACCGGATTGCCACCATCGAGTCGTTGCAGGTCCAGTTGGCCGAGACCGAGAGACTGCTGCTCGAACTGACCCGCCGCCGCGACGAGGACAAGGAGGTATTCCTCCGGCTGGAACGAGGCCTGCGCGCCCAGTCGCTGCTCGGCGACCACAACCGGCTCACCGAGACGGAAGGACGCCTGACCGGCCTGCGCGCCAAAAACGAGAGCCTGCGCGCTTCCCTGGAACAGCTCCGGGGGCAACAGCGGCAACGAGCCGAGGAATTGGCCCTGGCCGGTCTGCAACGGGAAGAACAGGCGACGCTGCAGCAACGGGAACAGGAGACGATCACCACGGTCTGCGCCCTGGACCTCCGCATCCACGAAAAGAGAAAACATCTCTCCCAGGCAACCGCCGCTCACCGACAAACCGCCCAGGAACGGGAACGGCTGCACCAACAGCGCCAGGAGCTGGACAAGCAGCTGATCGAGACAGACGCCCGTCAGCAGCAGCTCGACGCCTTTTTCCGTGCCCATGGAAATGACAGTCTGCTGGTGGAACAGTTGGCCGGGTATCGCCAGCAGCTGAACCAACTGGGAGGCAAGGAACAAGGCCTAGAGCGGATGGAACAACGGTTGCGGGAGCTGCGGACCAGCCGAACCGCGACCCAGGAGCAAATGGCCCGTCTCGGCGACGAGGAAGCGCGGGCAACCCAGACTCTAACCGTTTTGCGGCAGCGGCTGCGGTTACTGGAAACCCAGCGGGACGACCTCTTGGCCGGCCAGCCCCTCGCCGAATGGCGGCAGCAGGTAGAGGCCGAGGAGCTGCGACTGCGGCAGGTGGAAAAGGCCGCCGAACTGCTGCACCAGCAGCAACGCCTGGACATGGAGGCAGCAGCGCTTGACCGCCTGCTCCGAGACACCCAGGTTCGCATTGAGCGGGAGAAACACGAACTGCGGGCACTGGAAGACAAACGGTCGCTTCAGCAGCAGGTGGTGGCGCAGTGCGAGCGCAACCAGCAGCTGGCCCTGCGGATCCGCGGCTATGAACAAGAGCGTTCCCGGCTGGTGGAGGGACTTGCCTGCCCGCTGTGCGGCGCCACCCATCATCCCTTTGCCGAACATGGCGTGGAGGAGGCAATCATCGGGGACGAACCTGTTGCCGAGGCCCGCGCGGCCCTGGAGCGGATGACGACCGATATCGGCCAGCGGCGGGAGAAGTTGATCGGACTGGACAAGGACAGCGAACACGGCCAGCTGGCCCTGAACCGGGTGCGACAACAGCGATTGGAGCTGGAAGCAACGCTCACGCCGTTGCTGCCGCTGTTGGGCCAAACGGAGGATCGGTCCGCCGGGGCAACCCGGACCCTGGCACAGGGACGGGAGCGGATCGCCGCCCTGCGCGACCGCCTTCGAGCCGTCGAGGACCGGGAAAGCGAACTTCAGCGGCTGCGCGCCCAGCTGGAACAGCACACGGTCCAAAGCAGCGAGCTGCAGCAACAGGTGCAGACGGCCCGACACGCGCTGACAACCATCGACCAGGATCTCTTCCATCTGGAGGGACAGCGCGACGAGGAACGGGCCTGGATTGCAGACTGCCGCCGCATCCTCCGGGATCACCTCCGGCCCCTGGGCATTGACGACTGTCCGCCAGGACACGGCCACTCGCTGCTGCTGCACCTGGAAACCCGCCTGCGGAACTGGAAAGCGCAGCAAGAGCAAATGGATCGCCTGACTCGTCTCCGCTCCAATCTGCAAACGGAACGGGACAAACTCGACCTGCTGCTGACCACCACGATCGACCGGCTGGCACAGCAGGAGGGGGAACTGGAGCGGATGCGGCGGGAACAGGCCGGGTTGCTGGCGGAGCGGTTTGAACTCTACGGCGACCGCGATCCCACCATGGAAGAACAGCGGTTGAAAACCCTGGTGCAGCAGGCCGAGGCCAAGGAACAAGGTATCCGGAATCAGCTGATCGAGGTCGAACGGGAGCTGTACGGTCAGGGCGAACAGCTACGCCTGAACAGCGAGGAACTGGACACCCTGGGACCGCGGGTCCGCGAGTTGAAAACAGGTCTGCTGGCGCGGCTGGTCGAGGCCGGCTTTATCGATCGGGATGATGTTCTTGGCAGCCTGCTGGCGGACGAAGAGCTGGCGGAACTGGACAAACACCGGCAGACCCTGGACAGGGAACAGACCATGCTCACCGCCCGCCTGACCGAGCAACGCGCGGCCCTAGCCCGCGAGCAGGCCCTGCGGGACGAACGGCGCCAGGAGGAACTGGAGGCCGCGCAGGCAGCGGGGCAGCAGGAGCTGGAAGCGCTCCACCAGCGTATCGGCGCCGACCGGGAACGACTGGCGGTCAACGCCCGTCTCAAACTCCAGTTCGAGGCCCAGCAACAGGTCCTGGCGGCACAGCACCGGGAGCTGGAGCGCTGGGAACTGCTCCACCAGTTGATCGGTTCGGCCGACGGCAAGAAATTCCGCGTCTTTGCCCAAGGGTTGACCTTTGAGGTGATGATCAGCCACGCCAACCGCCAGCTGCGCACGATGAGCGACCGCTATATCCTCCTGCGCGACCCCAAGGAACCCCTGGCCCTGCAGGTGCTCGACAACTATCAGGCCGGGGAGATCCGCTCGACCCGCAACCTCTCCGGCGGCGAGAGCTTTCTCGTCAGCCTGGCCCTGTCGCTGGGGCTGTCGGCCATGGCCAGCCACAATGTCCAGGTCGATTCCCTCTTCCTCGACGAGGGCTTCGGCACCCTCGATGAAGAAGCCCTGGATGCCGCCCTCCAGACCCTGGCCGAGCTGCGTCAGGACGGCAAGCTGATCGGCATCATTTCCCATGTGCCCATGCTCAGGGAGCGGATCGACGCCCGCATCCAGGTACTGCCGGGGCCGGGCGGCCGCAGCCGTCTGCGCGGGCCGGGCTGCGCTCAGCTCGGCTGAAAGGAAGAGATGCCTTCAGGCGGATCGTCGCCGCTCCTCGCGCACCGGGGGCAGGCCTGCATGCGCAGCGGCCGTTCCAGATGGCTCCTTGCCAGCAACGGATCGTCGGTGAAGATGGCCGCCGTCGGTCCGTCGGCCATGACCCTCCCCTCATGAAGGACAATGGTGCGCGGACAAAGATCAAGCACCAGGTCGAGGTCGTGGGTGGCAATGATCTTGGTGTGCTGGAAACCCGCCAACAGGGCAATCAGCATCCGCCGGGCGCGCGGATCGAGATTGGCCGAAGGTTCGTCCATGACCAGGATGTCGGGCGACATGGCCAGCACGGTGGCGATGGACACCGCCCGTTTCTCGCCGCCGGACAGCTTGTAGGGTGGCCGGGCGCGCAGGTGCTCGATGCCTACCCGTGCCAAGGCGCGCTGCACGCGTATCTCGACCTCATCCGCCGGCAGGCCGAGATTGAGCGGACCAAAGGCGACATCCTCGGCAACGGTGGGCATGAACAGCTGGTCATCCGGATCCTGGAAGATCATGCCCACCGTGCGGCGGATGTCCCTGAGCGTCTCCTTGGTCAGGGGGAAATCGCCGATGCGCACGGTGCCGCTTTGCGGCGTCAGCGTGCCGTTGAGGTGCAACAGCAGGGTCGATTTGCCCGCCCCGTTGGCGCCGATCACCGCCACCGATTCGCCGTGATGGATGCGAAAGGAGATACCGCGCACGGCGGCGGTGCCGTCGGCATAGGTGTGGGCGAGGTCCCGGACTTCGACAATGTGGTGGCTCATGGCAGCGCCCCGGTGAGCAACCGGCCCAGCAACAGGCTGCAGTCATAGCGGCGCAGGCCAATGAGCACCAATCCGGCCAGCATGAACACCACCACGTCCCGCAGGGTCAGGCGCGGCGGGCGCCTGGTGCGGACGGTGCCGTCGAAACCTCGACAGAGCATGGCCTGATGAATACGCTGGGCCCGATCCAGGGTGCGCAGCAGCAGGCCGCCGAGCAGATGGCCGTAGGTTCGCATGCCCATGCCGCGCCCCTGAAAGGAGCGGAGCGCCCTGGCCCGATGCATCCGCCTTCCCTCCTCGATCAACACGAACAGATAGCGATAGAGCAGCAGCAGTTGCACCGCGAAGACCGTGGGCATGCCCAGCCGCTCCAGGGCCATGCAGACCGCGTTGAATCCGGTGGTGGCGATCAGGACCAGCAGGGCGCCGATGGTCAGGGAAAAACGCAGCAGAATGGAGCAAAAGGACAGCCAGCCGCCGGAGACAGCGAATGAACCGAGGTAGAGCTGAGGGTGCTGGTCGAGCAAGGGGTTGCACAGGCCCAGCAGGACGGCGAAGGGCGAGACCAGGACCAATCGTGTGAGGATCAGGGAGGCCGGCACGCGGCCCAGCGCCATGATCAGGCTGAGGCACAGGGCAAACGGTGCCAGGGCGGCCACCGTGTATTTGTCGAAGGAAACCACGCAAAGCACAAACAACGCCGCTATCAACACCTTGATCCGGGGATCGAGCCGGTGGATGGACGAATCCCCGGCAGCCAGCGCGTCGAGAGCGCTCAGGTCCACAAAGGCCGATTCGATCTTGGCCATCAGGAGCTTCCGTGCCGCCGTCCGCAACGCAAAGGGAACGGTGGTTGGGCGCCGCTGTTCCCGGGCGACCCCACTGCGGCGAACAAGGGTGCTAACGGGCCAGGGATCGTCTGCGGCACAGCAAGCCGACAACTACGGCCAAAAGCAGCGTCAGACCGCCACCGACCAGTCCCGAGGTGGAGGTGCCCTTGTCCACGGCCGGCCAGGAGGGCGCGGATTCCTCCCCGGCCGCCACCGGCCCCTCGTGGTTGACACGGAACGCATAGTCGGGCAGCACGGCGGTTTGCTCCTGCATCCTGGCGAGCAGAACATGGATGCCGTCCTGTGGCGGTTTCAGTTCTTCCTGGCCAGATGTCTTGGCCATGGACCATTCCAGGCCGTCAGGGGAGGAGGAAGCGAACCAGGAAAGCACGCCCCCGGTGAGCACGGCCGCGACCCCGAGGCCGGCCAGCACCTTGGTGATGGCCAGGGAGCCCAGCGGACGGGAGGCGGCGGCATATTCGAGGATCTCGGGCCGGGCCTTCCACACAAAGGAAATCACCGTAGTGGTGATCAGGCCTTCGACCAGGCCGATGGCCAGATGGATCGGCAGCATGGCGGCGAGAAAGGTTGTGAGCGGCAGGGCCGAGATGCCGGAGAGCACGGTTTCGGTCACCACCCCCAAGGCGCCTAGCTGCAGGCCAGCCACCGCCGCCAGGGTTGCGCCCAGCCCGATGCGCATGGGGTTCTTGCAATCGCCGGCGATCGGCCTGTAGATCAGGGGGTAGGCGATGAAACAGGGGAAGACGCCGAGATTGAAGATGTTGCATCCCAGGGCCAGCAGGCCGCCATCGGCAAAGAACAGAGCCTGCACGGTCAGCACCGAGGCGATGGCGAGAAAGGCCGCATAGGGGCCGAGCAGGATGGCCAGGAGCAGACCGCCGCCGAGGTGCCCCGACGAACCGGTGGCCGGGATGGTGAAGTTGATCATCTGGGCGGCAAAGACGAAGGCCCCCAGCACGCCCATCAGCGGCACCTTCCGCTCATCGAGGTCGCGCTGGACCTTTTTGGCGCACCAAGCGATGGTGCCGGCGGTGGTTGCCCACATGACGCCGCCAACGGCGGGGGAAAGCAAGGCATCGGCCATGTGCATGGTGAGTCCCTCCCGAGCAAAGATTAACAGCGCGCGCTGGCAGCCAATCGAACACAAACGAACACAAAGTAACACTAATCGCGCTTCGGTGTTATCGTGTTACAAAAACAATTTCTGTGTGTCAAATGGAAAATGCGTGGATGCGCCTTGGAGGGCTTGGCGCGAGGCATGCGCGCTCTTACGCGGAACGCAAGACGCACATCGAGGAAAGGGAAACGAGAGAATGCGAGGAAAGGCCGGCTTGCCGACAATGGCGAAGAATCATGGTAGGCCAGCAGCCAGACCTCAGGTGAACAGCACCAACAGCCAGACAACCATCGCGAACAGGATTGCCATGGAAACGGCGGCCGAGCCCAGATCCTTGGCCAGGCCGGACAGTTCGTGCCGGTCGACGCTGATGCGGTTGACCACCACCTCGACTGCGGTGTTGAGCAGCTCGACGATCAAGACCAGGATCAGGCTGCCGGCGAGCAGGGCCCGCTCCACATTGCTCTGACCGAGCCAGCAGGCCAGGGGCAGCAGGACCAGGCAGAGCAGCAACTCTTGACGGAAGGCCTCCTCATTGCGGAAGGCGGCGGAAATGCCCGCATAGGAGCAAGTCACTGCCCGTTTCAACCTGGCCAAGCCGGTGCCGTTCACTTTCTGCTGCTGTTCGGTCATATGCGCCGCGCCCTTGTCATGCGTCCGTTGTTGATGAACGCCGGGAAACCTCCCAGAGCGTTCCGATCCTGCTGGAAAATACACTATTATTTTCCTCTTTTCCAGGGACATTTCCGTTGTCGGACAGGGTGTATCGCGGGGCCATCCGCCAGCAGCCGAGGGGGAAAATGAATTGCCGCTCTTCGCACCTTGTGGTATCAGAGAATAAAGTAACTCTCCATCCTGGGCGGAATTATGAATCGCGAAACCTTCTCTCACTTGCGGGCAAAACTCGGCAAAACTCAAAAAGCGTTATCCGAGTTGCTCGGAGTTTCCCTGAAGGCCGTGCAAAGCTACGAACAAGGCTGGCGCTCCATCCCCATTCACGTCGAGCGTCAGCTGTACTTTCTGGTCGTCAACCAGCGCAGCGAAGGCCAATCCAAGCGCAAGGACTGCTGGGCCGTGAAAAAATGCGACAAGAAAAAGGAATGCCCGGCCTGGGAATTTCAGGCGGGACACCTGTGCTGGTTCCTCAGCGGCACCCGCTGCGACTGCACCGCAGACAAGAACTGGAAGGAAAAGATGGACATCTGCCGCACCTGCGAGGTCCTGACCTCGATGCTGTGATCCCGACTCGCTTGCCATTGATTTTCCGCTTTGCATTGATGGTCGTTCCTCTCGCCCTCTCACGCCCCTTTCGCCGCCCGCACGCTTCTCCATGGCTGTATTGAGCGTCGGGGTCGCCATGAGCGGCGGGGTCGATTCCACCATGGCCGCCTCCCTGCTGCAAGAGCAGGGGCACGACGTCCACGGGTTTTTCATGCTCCTGCCCCTGGCCAATCTGGAGGTCCAGCGACAGCGGGTGCGCGAGGTGGCCGACAGGCTGTCGATCCCCCTGACCGAGGTGGACCTGCGGCAATCCTTTGCCGAGCAGGTCATCGGCTATTTCAACCGCAGCTATCGCGCCGGGTTGACCCCCAATCCCTGCATCCACTGCAACCGGTCCGTCAAATTCGGCCTGCTCGCCGACACGATGCGCCACCAGGATCTGGAACGGATCGCCACCGGCCACTACGCCCGTGTCCAGAGCGTAGGTGACCGTTGTTTTGTGGCCCGTGGAAGCGACCGGACCAAGGATCAGTCCTACTTTCTCGCCCGGCTCGCCGCCGACCAGGTGAACACGCTCCTGTTTCCGCTTGGTGACTGGACCAAACAACAGGTCTATGCGCGGGCCGCTGCCCTGGGGTTCCACTTCAGCGGCGAGGAGAGCCAGGATGTCTGTTTTCTCAGCCAAGGGCTGGCCGCCTTTCTTAGCGAGCAGGGGATCGGCGATCTGTGCGGGCCGGTGGTGACTGCGGACGGCCGCCAAATCGGCGAACACCGGGGGGTCTGGCACTACACCATCGGCCAGCGGCGGGGTCTGGGGCTGCCGGATGTTACCCCCTGGTATGTGGTCGGGTTGGACGGTCCCGGCAACCGCGTCATCGTCGGCAAGCAGGACGATCTCTTCGCCACGCGCTGTACCGTGCATGCCTTGCGCTGGACCCACCAACCACCCGCCCTGCCTTGGCGAGGCTTGGTGCAACTGCGCTCCCGTCATACTCCGGCGATGGCTGCACTGGCCCCCAGCGGCCCGGAGCAGTGGTCGCTTGTCTTCGACACCCCGCAACGTGCCATCACCCCCGGCCAGTTCGCGGTCTGCTACGAGCATGATCGGGTGGTGGGCAGCGCGGTGATCGGAACGGGAGCCGACCTGGAGGAACGAACATGAAACGGATCGCCATCACCACCCTGGGCTGCAAGGTCAACCAGTTCGAATCCGCAGCCTTTGCCAGCGGCTTTGAGGCCCGGGGCTGCACCTTGGTGCCCTTTCAGGCCGAGGCCGATGTCTATGTGATCAACACCTGCACGGTCACCGCCAAGGCCGGCCAGCAGTCGCGGCAGCTGATTCGCCGGGTGCTGCACGAGCATCCTGGCGCACGGGTGGTGGTCACCGGCTGCTATGCCCAAATGGACCCGGAGGCGGTGTTCAGTCTCGCCGATCAACCTGTGGCCATTGTCGGTAACGGCAACAAGCATCTGCTGGTGGAGGCCGCCCTAGCCGAGTCCTCTCCCGATCTGGTGTTGCTCATGGGCCGGATTCGCGAGAAGAAGGAAATCTGCGACCTGCCGGTGACTCGTTTCCGCGGTCGCACCCGCGCCTATCTCCGCATCCAGGACGGCTGCGACAACTTCTGCTCCTACTGCATCGTGCCCTACACCCGGGGCCGCAGCCGCAGCCTACCCCTGACCAAAATCCTGGCACAGACAGCGGTCTTTGTCGACCAGGGCTACCGCGAACTGGTGATCACCGGCATCAATGTCGGCAAGTACGGGCTCGACCTGGACGAGGGCGAAACCATCTACAGCCTGCTGGCCCGGCTTTGTCGTGATTTTCCCGGCCTCCGCTTGCGGCTCAGTTCCATCGAGCCCACCGAGGTCAACGATCAGTTGCTCGACCTGATGTCCGGCTCCCCCAACTTCATGCCCCACCTGCACATTCCCCTGCAGAGCGGCGACGACCAGGTCCTGGCGCGGATGAACCGGCGCTACACCCGCGCCGAGTTTGCGGCGGTGATCGAGCGGGTGCACCAGGCCTTGCCGCTCGCCACCATCGGCTGCGACGTGCTGGGCGGTTTTCCCGGCGAAACCGAGGCCGAGGCCGACAACACCTACCGGTTGCTGACCGATCTGCCGGTCCACTATCTCCATGTCTTTCCCTACTCCCGCCGTCCCGGCACCCTGGCCGCCTCGCTGCCGCAGCAGCTGCCAGGCCCGGTCAAGGAGGCGCGGGTGCAGCGGCTGCGTGGTCTCGATGCGGCCAAACGGCAGGCCGCCTACCAGGCCAACTGCGGGCGCACCCACCAGGTGCTGGTGGAGCGGCGGCAGGCGAAAACCGGTCTGTTGCAAGGCTTCTCCGAAAACTATGTACCGATCCTCTTTGCCGGCGGTTCAGGCCTGATCCGTCAGGTGGTGCCGGTGCGCCTTGTTGCGGTCGAGGACGGTCAACCCAGGGGAATGATTGCCGAAGACCTGCTTGAGGAAAGTCGCCAAACCAGGTAAGGTGCGCCCTCAACCTGTGAGGAGACTCCCATGATCGGAGAGATCATCGCCATCGGCGACGAGCTGACCTCGGGCCGCATCACCAACACCACCAGCGGCCATGCGGCGCGGCAACTATTCCTGCTCGGCCACCGGATCCGGGCCATGCATACCATCGGCGATGACGCGGAGTTGATCGGCGCGACCCTCAAGGCAGCGATCGCCCGCTGCGACTTTGTCCTGGTCACCGGCGGCCTGGGGGCCACCACCGATGATCTGACCAACGAGGCGGTGATCGCGGCCCTGAACCTCAAGTCCGCCATCCATCCCTGCGTCCAGGCCAATATCGAATCGCGCATGGCCAAGACCGAGGGCAAGGCCGCGGTGTCGCTCGCCAAACTGGCCCATTTGCCCGAAGGCGCCGAGGTGCTGGACGACGACTGCCGGATGGCCGGCTACCTGCTCCGCTTTCAGGGCAAGCCCATCTATTTCCTCCCCGGCGTGCCGCCGCAGATGGAGATCCTGCTGCGCGACAAGGTTCTGCCTGGGTTGCAGCGTTTCGACGGTGGCCGTGCCGTGCCCGTGTGCCAACGGGTCTACCGCACCTGCGGCCTGTACGAGATCGAGATCAACCAGCGGTTGCACACCTTGGAGCGCAACGGGGTGCAGATCGGCTACTACCCGGTGGGCGCCGAGGTCCATGTCAGCCTGACCGGCCACCACCTGGAAGGCGGCATGGACGATCCGCTGTTTCGCCAGGCCGACGCCCTCATCCGCGAAGCCCTGGGCGAGCACATCTACGGCATCGATGAGGAGACCCTGGCATCGGTCACCGGACGGCTGCTTCAGGAGCGGGACCTGCTGCTCGCCACCGCCGAGTCCTGTACCGGCGGTCTGATCGGTGCGACCCTCACCGAGGTACCGGGCAGCTCCCGGTGGTTCAAGGGCGGGGTGATCGTCTATGCCAATGCGCTCAAGGAAAACCTGCTCGATATTGCCCCCGATCTGCTCGGCCGCCATGGGGCGGTGAGCGCGGAGACGGCCCGGGCCATGGCCAGCGGGGCTCTGCAAAGATTGGGTTGCGACATCGCGGTGGCCGTCACCGGCATCGCCGGCCCCGAGGGCGGCACCCCGGACAAACCGGTGGGGACGGTCTACCTGGGACTGGCCTACGGCAACACGGTGATCGACCGGCTGTGCCGTTTCCACGGCTCCCGCCGACAGATTCAGGAAAAGACCGCGCAGACGGCAATGGATATGGTCCGCCGGGCGTTACTTGCGAGTGAACAGAGTGAAAGGAGAATGCGATGACAGCATCCAATGACAACAGTGAAGGCCGCCTGAAAAGCGTCGACAACGCCATCACCCAGATTCAGCGGCAGTTCGGCAAGGGCGCGATCATGCGCCTGGGGTCGACCGAACGCGAAAATATCCCGGTCATCCCCACCGGCATCCTGTCGGTCGACCTCGCCCTCGGTGTCGGCGGCCTGCCCCGCGGCCGGGTGACCGAGATCTACGGTCCCGAGGCCTCGGGCAAGACCACGCTCGCCCTGCATGTGATCGCCGAGGCCCAGCGCCGCGGTGGCAACGCCGCCTTCATCGACGCCGAGCACGCCCTGGACACCAGCTATGCCGAACGGTTGGGCGTGGACGTGGACAATCTGCTCATCTCCCAGCCCGATTTCGGCGAGCAGGCCCTGGAAATCGCCGAAATCCTCATCCGCAGCGGCGGCATCGACGTGGTGGTGGTCGACTCGGTGGCCGCCCTGGTGCCCCGGGCCGAGATCGACGGCAATGTCGGCGACCAGCATGTCGGCCTCCAGGCCCGGCTGATGTCGCACGCCATGCGCAAGTTCACCGGCGTGCTCAACCGCACCAACACCGTGCTCATCTTCATCAACCAGATCCGGATGAAGATCGGGGTGATGTTCGGCAACCCCGAGACCACCACCGGCGGCAACGCGCTCAAGTTCTACAGCTCGATCCGCATCGATATCCGCAAGACCACCCAGATCAAGGAAGGCCAGGACGCCATCGGCAACCTGACCAAGATCAAGATCGTCAAGAACAAGGTGGCCCCGCCCTTCAAACAGGCGGACGTGGACATCATCTACGGCGAGGGCATCTCCCGCACCGGCGACGTGCTCGATCTCGGCGTGGCCCAGGGCATTGTCGATAAGAGCGGCGCCTGGTATGCGTATCAGGACGAGCGCATCGGTCAGGGCCGGGAAAATGCCAAGAAGTATCTCAAGGAGCATCCGGACACCCTGGCCGACATCGAGCGCAAACTGCGCCTGGCCTTCGGCATGCCCGTCGACGCGGAACCACCCGCCAGCGCGTAAGCCGGTTCCACGCCGCGTTCCTCTCCGGGATCGTCCGCCCCCGTGGCGTGGGCGGTCCCGTTTTTTTTATTTGCGGAGGAAAGCCAATCTGGGCCTGCCTGCTGATTAGCCCTGAAAGTCGGAGCGCAGGTCGCGGGTGATCTTGCCCCGGCTGTCCGTATCCTGGTTGCGCACCAGCTCCGGCAACCGGCCCCACAGGCCGATCTTGCCGTTTTTGACCGCCAGGATGCCGTCGATGCCGGCAATGGCGCCGACATCGTCCAGCACCGGGGTCAGATCCTTTTCGGTCTTGATCAGGTTGCACACCAGGGTGACCGCCGAATCGGCCAGGGCCGCGTCCTTGGCGACAACGGTGGCCAGATCGCAGCGGCCGAAACTGAGCGAATGGCCCATCTTGGAGGAGGAGGAACAGAGGGCGAGAGGCAGGGTGGCGGGATCGAGGCGGAAGGCCAGCTTGCCGGCGATGGCATTGTCGCCGGCATAGATGCCAATGGTGACGGGCGAGTCGGCGTGGATGTAGATGTCGCCGCCGTTCTCGACGATGGCCTCGGGGCAACCGATGGCCATGGCGGCCTCGGCGCCCATCTGCGCCAGGGTGCCGGCCACGGCGGCCATGGGGCCCAGCCCGGTCAGCGCGCTGGCCGCAGCCATGCGCTGCGCCACTTCGGGGGCATCGTCCAGCAGGACCACCGGCACCAGCGAGGTCAGGAAGTCGGGGTGACGAGCGATGTAGCGTTCGAGCCTGCGGCGCTCGTCGATCACGGTGCGGGTAATCAGGTCAAAGGCCGGGCTGGCGACCCGCAGGTTGGTGTCCTTCCAGGCGAAGGAGCGATAGACGCGCATCGGAGATCAGGCGTCGCCGCGCCCGGCCTCAGAAGTTTGAGGAGCAGGCGCCGAAGGGACAGGCGGCAACGCAGGCCAGACACTCGATGCAACTGTCCTCGTTGAACGCCACCTGCCGGGTGGCCCGGTCGACGATCGACAGCGCCCCGGTGGGGCAGTGCACCACGCAGGCCCCGCACTGGCCGCAGCGGCCCGCATCCCAGAGCATGCCCTTGTTGCCGGCATGGATGTCGACATCAAACCCGCCCAGAAATTCAAAGGCGCGGTCGATGTTCTCCTGGGTGCCGGTCACCTCCAGACTGAGGTAGCCCTCCTCCTCGCTGGTCACCTTGGCGCGGAAGATATTGACGATCAGGTCGAACTGCTTAACTAACTGATAGACGATCGGCTTCTCGGTTTCGCTCTTGGGAAAGTAGAGATAGATTTTTTTGGTGATCATCGCGCCGGTCCTGTGATGTTCAATGGTTGCATGGACTGGTTCAGCGGCAGCCGCTGGCTGGGCTCGGCCAGCAGGAAGCGGCCCGCCTCGATCTCGGCCTTGAGCAGGTTGCAGATCCTGAGCGCCTTGTTGTAGGAGGAGAGCGAGGTCACCGGCACCTTCTTGCCCAGCAGTTCCACCTCGCCCGAGCGCAGTTCCTCGTAGTTGTAGCGGGCCAGCACCTTACCGGTCTTCTGCGGGTAATCGGTGGAGTAATCGATGACGCAAGCCTGGATATCGCGGTCGCGCACCGTGGTTCGCCGGAGGATCTCCGCGTTGAGGATGGGGATGGGGATGCCCACGCCCAGGGCCAGCGACACGCCGTAGCCCTTGAAACTGACCCCGCGCACGAACTCGGGCAGCATCTCCTTCATGTTGCCGGTCAAGGCCAGGGTACCCGCCCCCTCCACTGGCACATCGTTGTCGCCGCGCTCCACCAGCGAGCAGTGCTGGGTGCCCTGGCTGTAAACCAGACCGCGCGCCCCGGCCAGCCAGATGGCGGTGCCCACGCCGATGGTCTCGTAGAGCGGGTCGTTCAACAGCGGCGACAGCTGCCCGGCCGAGCAGTAGGTCATGTTGCGCATCTTGGCGCGGAGGATGCCCAGATAGGTATAGATGCGTTTATCCGAGCAGTTGACCGCCACGTTGTAATTCTGGTAGCAGTTGCGCGGATTGACCATGATCGCCTGGTTGAGATCATGAATATCGAACAGGGTGCGGATCTCGCGGCGCGGATAGTCGTCGGTGCCGTAGGAGAGGCCGAAGAGCTGCAGCTTCTTGCCCGCCACCAGATCCTCGATCACATGGCCGCCGCCGTAGCGGAACTCGCCGGGGTGGTACATGTTGGCCGGGTCGTTGTGGCGCAGTTGGGTGGCGCCCATATAGACGTCGACCGCGGCGATGCCGCAGTAGGCCATGACATCGTTGATCCAGGCCTCGGAGATGCGCATTTTGGGCTTGCTGTGCCCGAAGTTGAGGAAACAGCCGGAGGAGCACATCGGCCCGAAGGTGGCGGTGGTGACCACATCCACCTCCTTGGCGGCGGCTTCCAGGCCGCGTTTGTCCACATACTCGATCACCTCTTCGGCGGTCAGCACCACCGCCTTGCCCGAGGCAATCTTGTCGTTAATTTCCGCGTAGGTCTTGCTCATAGCGCATTCTCCCAGGTAAGGGCCTTACATGTTCGCCGCAAAGCGCCTACTATAGGACGAATGGCCCAAAACAGCAAGTTGGCGGAGCAGGGAGGACCAAAAAAGAACACTGCCGAGCGCTGCGCAAAAACCAGCGCGTGCCTTGTGCGCTGTGGGCAACATCGTGTACAAAGAGTCATTCTCACCATTGGCCCATCATTCGGAGGAAGACCCCATGCGCGCATCCAAGGAATTCAACCAATTCAATCCCCGGACCACGCTGCAGGTGGACGGCACGACATACACCATCTTTGCGGTCAAGGCCCTGGAGAGTCTCGGTTACGGCCCGATCGAGCGCCTGCCCTACAGCCTGCGTATTCTCCTGGAAAATCTGTTGCGCCATTACCCGCAGGGCTTGGTGAGCGATACTGATATCGACAACCTTGCCTCCTGGCAGCCGGACCAGATCAGCCCCGAGGCAGTACCCTTGATGCCCGCCAGGGTGATCCTCCAGGATTTCACCGGCGTGCCCGCCCTGGTCGATCTGGCGGCGATGCGTTCCGCCCTGGCCCGGGCCGGTGGTGATCCGGCGACCATGAACCCCTTTATTCCGGCCGATTTGGTCATCGATCACAGTGTGCAGGTGGATCGCTCGGCCACCGCTGATGCGCTCCAGGTCAACGTCGAGCTGGAAATGGCCCGCAACCGCGAACGCTACACCATGCTCCACTGGGGCCAGCAGGCCTTCCGCAATTTTCGCGTCGTGCCGCCGGGTACCGGTATCGTCCACCAGGTGAACCTGGAATACCTGGCCTCGGTGGTGGTCAGCAGTGAACAGAACGGCGAGCCGGTACTCTATCCGGATAGCGTGCTCGGCACCGACTCCCACACCACCATGGTCAACGGCCTGGGAGTGATGGGCTGGGGCGTGGGCGGTATCGAGGCCGAAGCGGTGCTGCTTGGCCAGCCCTATTCCCTGCAGATTCCCGAAGTGGTGGGCGTGCGCCTCAGCGGCTCCCTGCCACCCGGCACCACGGCCACCGACCTGGTGCTGACCATTACCCGCTTCCTCCGTGGCCAGGGCGTGGTCGGCCGCTTTGTCGAGTTTTTCGGTCCGGGCCTGGCGGGCTTGAGCCTGCCCGACCGCGCCACCATCGCCAACATGGCCCCGGAATACGGCGCCACCATGGGCTTCTTCCCGGTGGACGAGGAGACCCTGCGCTACCTCCGCGCCAGCGGCCGGCCCGAAGCCCTGGTCCATCTGGTGGAACAGTATTGCCGCGCGCAGTCCTTTTTCTTTGGACCGGAACATCCGGAACCGGGCTATTCGGTGGTCTACGACATCGTGCTGGATTCGGTGGTGCCGAGCCTGGCCGGACCTCGGCGGCCTCAGGACCTGCTGCCGCTCTCGGGTGTGCGCGAGGATTTCCTCCGCCAGTTCGACAAACAGCTGGCCGCCTCCACCGCAGCCACGGTGGAAGACCCGGCCCGTCAGCTGACCAACGGCTCGGTGGTCATCGCCGCCATCACCAGTTGCACCAACACCTCCAACCCGGACGTGATGATCGGTGCCGGCCTGCTGGCCCGCAAGGCGCGGGAACGCGGCCTCATGGCCAAACCCTGGGTCAAGACCAGCCTGGCGCCCGGCTCGCGGGTGGTCACCCGCTACCTGGAACAAAGCGGTCTGCTGCCCGACCTCGAGGCCCTGGGATTCCAGGTCGTCGGCTACGGCTGCACCACCTGCATCGGCAACAGTGGTCCGCTGACCGAGGCCATCGCCGCCCCGATCGGCGACCAGAACCTGTTGGTGGCGGCGGTGCTCAGCGGCAACCGCAACTTCGAGGCCCGCATCCATCCGCTGGTCCGGGCCAACTACCTCGGTTCGCCGCCGCTGGTGGTGGCCTATGCCCTGGCCGGCACGGTGCTGATCGATTTCGATCAGGAACCGCTGGGCACCGACAGCCAGGGGCAACCGGTCTATCTGCGCGACCTCTGGCCGAGTACCGAGGAAATCCGCGCTGCCGTCCGCCAGAGCCTGACGCCCGATCTATTCACCCTCAGCTACGGCTCGGTCTTTAGCGGCGATGCCCAGTGGCAGGCGCTTTCCGCCGGTACCTCCGACCTCTACCCCTGGGATGTGGACTCCTCCTATATTCGAGAGCCGCCCTTCTTCCAGGAGCTGAGCGCCGATCCCCCACCGATCGCCACTATCGAGGGCGCGCGCATCCTGGCCCTGTTCGGCGACTCGATCACCACCGACCACATCAGCCCGGCCGGTAGCATCGGACCGCAGACCCCGGCCGGCCGCTACCTGCAGCACCTGGGCATCCAACCGGCCGACTTCAACAGCTACGGCTCGCGACGCGGCAACCACGAGGTGATGATGCGCGGCACCTTTGCCAATATCCGTATCAAGAACCGGATGGTGGAGCGGGAGGGGGGCTACACCAAGGCTTGGCCCGAGGGGGTGGAAATGCCGATCTATGACGCCGCCATGCACTACCAGCAGACAGGCACGCCACTGGTGGTCCTGGCCGGTCGGGACTACGGCACCGGCTCCTCGCGCGACTGGGCCGCCAAGGGCACCATGCTGCTCGGAGTCAAGGCGGTGATCGCCAGTTCGTTTGAACGCATCCACCGCTCCAACCTGGTGGGCATGGGGGTGCTGCCGCTGCAGTTTCCTGAAGGGGTGGATGCCCAGACCCTGTGTCTGGATGGCAGCGAGACCATCAGTCTGTTGGGGCTTGGCGGACGACTCAACCCCGGACAGGGGGTGAACCTGCGCATCGACCGCGCCGACGGCCGCACCGAAAGCCTCGAAGTCCTGCTGCGGCTTGATAACGCCATGGAAATCGATTATTACCGCCATGGCGGCATCCTCCACAAGGTGCTGCGCCAACGGTTGCAGGGACGATGAGCCTGGAGCCGGACAGGTAGATCAAAGGATCGCTCCAGGCTATCAAGATGCGGGCAAGGCGCAGCAACGCCAAAGTTGCTGCGCCTTTTCTTCTGATATCGCGACAAGCAGGCGACATCTCCACCCCCAAGAGGTCAACCACTTCGACCATCCAGTTCTGACAGCGCTCATGTCCTCCATCATCCTCACCACCATCAACGCCCGCTATATCCATGCCAGCCTCGGCCTGCGCTGGCTGTACGCCAATATGGGCGATCTGCAAGCCCAGGCGCGCATCCAGGAATACTGCCTCACCGACCACATCGCCGACATGGCCGAACGCATCCTGGCTTCCGCTCCCCGGGTGGTGGGGATCGGCGTCTATATCTGGAATGCCGCCCCGGTGCGGCAACTGGTGGGGGTGCTCAAACGGGTGGCGCCGGAGACGATCGTGGTGCTCGGCGGCCCGGAGGTCAGCCACCTGCCGCTGCGGGTGGATCTGCGCGAGGCCGACTACCTCATCCAGGGCGAGGGCGAGCAGGCTTTTCGTGAACTCTGCCAGGCAATTTTCGCGCACCAACCGCCTGCAAAACGGATCATCCAGGCCGAGCCGGTGACGGTCGAAACCCTGGCCTCACCCTATCCCTTCTACACCAACGACGACGTGGCCCACCGCCTCACCTATGTCGAGGCCTCGCGCGGTTGCCCCTTCCGCTGCGAATTCTGCCTCAGCTCGATCGACCGACGGGTGCGGCCCTTTGCCGTAGATTGGTTTCTGGCCGAGATGGAGGCCCTCTGGCAGCGGGGGGCACGGACCTTCAAGTTCGTCGACCGCACCTTCAACGCCAATCCGGCCACGGCCGCGCGGATTCTCGACTATTTCCTGGCGAAAACGCCACCCTTCCACGTGCACTTCGAGGTCATTCCGGACCATTTTCCGCAAGCGATCAAGGAACGGTTGGCCCGATTCCCGGCCGGGACCCTGCAACTCGAGATTGGCATCCAGACCATGGATGCCCGAATCGCGGCCAACATCAGCCGGCGACTCGATGTCGACCGCATCCGGGAGAATCTCCGTTTCCTTGAACAAGAGACCGCGGCCCACCTCCATGTCGATCTCATCGTCGGCCTGCCCGGCGAGCCGATCGAACAGTTTGGCCGCAACCTCAACACCTTGGTCGCCCAGACCCAGGGCGAGATCCAGATCGGCATCCTCAAGAAACTCTCCGGCACGGCCATCACCCGCCACGACCAGGTCCACGGCATGGTCTACGCGCCCGATCCGCCCTACGAGATCCTCAAGAACGACCTGATCAGCTTCGATCAGATGCAGGCAATGAAACGGCTGGCCCGCTTCTGGGACCTGGTCTACAACAGCGGCAATTTCCGCCGCACCGCGCCGCTGCTCTGGCCGGACGGCGACGTTTTCGCCGGCTTTGCCGCCTTCAGCCGCTGGCTGTACCGCCAAACCCTGGCCACCTGGCAGATCGGCCTGCCGCGCCTGAGCGAACTGTTGTTCGGCTATCTGACCGAGGAAAAGGGACAGAAAAAAAGCGTGGTCGCGAACGCGCTGGCCGCCGACATCCTGGTGATCAAGGGCAGAGTGCTGCCGAAGACGGTTCAGGAGAATGTCACCTGCCTGCCGGAAGAACGGCGGGCGTTGGGGGAATCGCTGACCAAGCGGCAGAGCCGCCACCGGGAGGGGCGGATCGTTCCTGAGCGGGGACGCCTTCCCGAATCATGACCACCCTCTCCCTCATCCTTCACGAGGCCCGTGCCCTGCTCCGCCTGACCGGGCCGCTGCTCCTGGCCCAGCTGGCGCAGACCGCCATGGGTTTTGTCGACACGGTCATGGCCGGCCGCTATTCGGCGGTCGATCTGGCGGCGGTGGCGGTGGGTTTTTCGATCTTCATCCCGGTGTATGTGTTTCTGCTCGGATTGCTCAGCGCCGTCACCCCGTTGGTGGCGCAGGCGCACGGCCGGGGCGATGGCAAGGCGGTGCGGCGGGCGATCCGGTTGGGCATGGGCATCGGCCTGGTGGCCGGGTTGCTGCTGATGCCGCTGTTGTGGTGGACCGATCCGTTCATGATGTGGATGGGGGTAAGCCCCGAGGTGATCCCGATCACCGGCCGCTACCTGTTCGCCATCTCCTGGGGCCTGCCGCTGGGCGGAATCTTTTTCGCCCTCAAGGGCGGCGGCGATGGCCTGGCCCTGCCCCGGTTGTCGATGTTCGCCGGTTTCTTCGGTTTGGGCGTCAACATTGTCGCCAACTACGTGCTGATCTACGGTAAGCTCGGCCTGCCGGCCCTGGGTGGGGCCGGTTGCGGTTGGGCGACCTCGTTCTCCATCCTGGCCATGCTCGGGTTCATGGCCCTGCTCCTGGGTCGCAGCAGGATCGATGGCACGGCACGGCTTTTTGCCCTGCACCCCGACCAAGCCGCGACAACCTCGGTGGCCGCCTTCCTTCGTCTGGGCATGCCCATTGGCCTGGCCCTGTTCATCGAGTGCTCGATCTTCACCATCATCGCCCTGTTCATCGCCAAATTCGGCGCCCAGGTGGTGGCCGCGCACCAGATCGCCCTCAACTTCGCTTCCCAGGTCTATATGCTGCCCTACAGCCTGTCCACGGCGCTGACCGTGCGAGTGGGGTTCACCATCGGCAGGAAACGGATTCGGCGGCTTCGGCGCATTGCCGGCACCGGCCTGGGCATGGCCCTGATCGGCGCCGTGCTGACCTGTGGGGGCATCCTGCTCTTTTCCCCTCAAATCGCCGCCCTGTACACCGCCGACCCGGCGGTCCGGCAGTTGGCCGTGGTCCTCCTGGGCTACGCCGCCCTTTTCCAGCTGCCGGATGCAATGCAGGTCAATGCCGGCGGCATTCTCCGCGGCTGCAAGGACACGCGGGTGCCGTTGCTGCTGATGCTCTGCGCCTATTGGGGGATTGGCCTGCCGTTGGGCTACGGCCTGGGGTTGGAACGCCTGGGGAACCTGGAACCGGGCCCCCAGGGCTTTTGGGTGGGGTTGATCTGTGCGCTCGTGGTCGCCGCCCTGCTGCTCGGCGGCCGGGTGCGGATCATGCTGCGCCGGCTGGAACGGCAGGCGGGACAGGGGGTCAGAGCAGACCGTCCATGACCTGCAGACACATGTCCGCCTTGTTGAGGGTGTAGAGATGGACACCGGGGGCCCCGCCGGCGAGCAGCCCCTTGACCTGTTCGCGCGCGTAGGCCACGCCGATCTCGTAGACCGCCTCGGCCCCGCCCTCGTCGTGGGCCTTGATCAGGGCGTTGATCAACCGGCCCGGAATGCGGGCATTGCACATCTCCAGGACAAAACGCAGCGAACCCAGATTGCGGATGGGCAGGATGCCCGGCACGATGGGCACGTTCACGCCCCGGACCCGCAGCCGTTCCACATAGTCGAAGTAGGTCCGGTTGTCGAAATACAGCTGGGTGATGACGAAATCGGCCCCGCACTCCACCTTGCGCTGCATGACTTCAAGGTCCGCCGCAAAGGAGGGGGCCTCGGCATGGCCTTCGGTGAATCCGGCCACGCCGATGGCCAACCGCGGATGATGGCTGCGGATATAGGTCACTAGGTCCGAGGCATGGGGGAAGGCGGCGAACAGTTCTGCATCGCTGCCGGTGAAGCCGGTCGGCCGGTCGCCGCGCAGGGCAAGCACGTTGTCGATACCCAGGGCCTTGATGGCCTCCAGGAAGCCGTCGATTTTCTCCGGATTGGCGGTAACCCCGGTCAGGTGAGGCATGACCTCAAAGCCGCAGCTGGTGATCAGCCGCTCGCAGATCTCCAGAGTGTTGCTTTGGGTGGAACCGCCGGCGCCGTAGGTCACCGAGGCGAATAGAGGGTGCAGTTGCTTGAGTTCCTGGGCCACTTCGAGGAAAGCCGGCCACTCTTCCTGCTTTTTCGGCGGGAAAAATTCGAGGGAAACAAACGGCCTGCGTTCTTTGATCAGTTGCGGAATCTGCATTCTCGTACTCCTTGTCCATGATCCTGACGGTCAGATGGCGTTACGCACCGTCGGGCCGTCAGGGTGAAATCGACCTCTGGTCTTTTTGTCTAGACGACTCTCTCAGGTTCCACCAATCACCTGGCCATGCAGGGATACGCCTGCTGTAACAGGGCCATCCCCATGGCGGTTACCGTCGCCGGGTTTTCTTTCCGCTCCACACCGGGTCCTGACCGAACCGGGCCTGCCACCAATCCTCGGGGTCGTAGATGTCGCGTTCATCGCTGCCGGCATCCTCCCGCCTGAGGGGAAACCGGTAGTCGGCGCAGTAGTGCATCAGCCGCTCATAGGCGGCGGTGATCCGGTACATCTGCTCGCCGCCCTGCTCACCGGGGGCCGTGTCCGGATGATGGACCTTGCTCAGGCGATGATAGGCCCGCTTGATCTCGGCCAGCGTCGCCCGCTCGCCGAGCCCCAGCACCTTGGCCGCCTGCTCGATGGCCTGCCACTGTTTGGCGTTCACGTCTCGGCCTCGACCTTCCGTTTCCACGATTTTTCCGTGCCCTTGAGCAGCCGGCCGATGTTCTCCCGGTGCTTGGTCCAGATCATCGCCACGATGAACGCCGCCAGGCCCAGCTTCCAAGCCGGGGCATGCAGCAAGGGCAGCCAAAGCAGGATCGAGAGCGAGCCGAGCAGGGAGCCCAGGGAGACAAAGCCGGAAAGGAAGACCGAGGCAACGAAGACCAGCACACAGCCAAACACCGCCACCGGGGCAAGGCAGAGAAAGGCACCCAGGGCGGTGGCCACGCCCTTGCCGCCCTTGAAGCGCAGATAGACCGGAAACATGTGGCCCAGCACCGAGGCCGCACCGCACAGGGCGATGATCAGGTCGCGATGCGGGGCGTTCTGGAAGAGCATGGCGGTGAGAAACATGGGCACATAGCCCTTGGCGACATCCAGGACCAGGGTCAGGGCGCCCATCTTCTTGCCGAGCAGGCGGGTGACGTTGGTCGCGCCGATGTTTTTGCTCCCCTCGGTGCGGATATCGATGCCGCTGCGCCGGGACAGCAGCAGGCCAAAGGGAACAGCCCCCAGCAGATAGGACAGAACTATACAGATAATGGCAAGGCTGTTCATACGCGTTTGTTATGCGGGTCAAAAAATGACAGGCAAGGCATTAGGCCTTGTTGTGCCGAAAGATCATTTCCAGTTCGCAGGCCGCGGCATAGGCGCCGATCTCCTCCTGGAGCAGGCGGACATAGGGACAGTCCACCACCGCCAGGAGGGATTGGCGCAGCCGCAGGGCTGGCTGTCCTTGGTGTTCGACCGATTCGACCACATAGGGAAAGATCTGCGGTCGGCGGCAGACCTCGGGACGGTGCGGGTAGACCCGGCAGCGGCCCGACAGCTCCAGGTTGGGACAGCGGCTGGCCGTGGGCAGGATCACGCTCCAGCCAGGCTGCCAGTGGATCAGCAGCGGGTCGGTGCGATCGTAAAACTCGCCGTTCGCCACCTGCAGCGGCGGTTCGTCCCCTGGCCGGCAGGAGCGGGAGGCCGACGTGTCAACCCGCGTGAGCGGGAACAACTCGTGTTCGCCCGGCCGCAGCGGAATCTCAAACCAGGTCTGGGCCATCTCCGCCTCCGGTCCGACACAGCACAGGACGCAGCCGCAGGGCGCGCACAGCAGGCTGTTGATTCGTTCCAGCTCGCGGGTGAGCACGCGTTGCGCCACCAGGGCCGTGGTCGCGCTCAGAGCCTCCAACGGCTGGCCGTCGATGTCGATCACCCGTTCCCGGGGCGGCTGGCCGGCCTTGAACGCTGCCAGGGGTTGGAGCAGATCGCTGTAGGGCGCCAGGATCGTCGCCGCGTCGGCATAGCAGGCAAAACCGGTCTCGATCTCCGCTGGCAGCTCGGCAATCACCTCGTCCACGGTGGCAAAGTCGCCGGTCAGGAACAAGAACTGAACAATCGAGACCAGGGGCAGGACCGGCTGCCGCAACAGGGCACATCCTTCCGTCAACGCTTCTTTTTCGACCATGTCGCTCCCAGGAAAAGTTTGGCCCGCACCCTACACAAAAAACCGCCGAAAAACAAGCCGCCAGCTCGCCAACCCCGGCCACGGGGCGCAGACGGCTTTACTTTGGCCCGCAAACTGATTACATAAAAAAACAACTTTCCACCACCCGGAACGGTGCCGCGCACCACCAACCCATCACAGAAAATGGCTATTCGAGAGATTATCACCTATCCGCATCCGGTGCTCCGGCAAAAGGCGGAAAAAATCACCGTCTTTGACCAGGAACTGGCAACCCTGATCGAGGACATGGCCGACACCATGTACAATGCCCCCGGTGTCGGCCTGGCGGCCAACCAAATCGGCGTGGCCAGGCAGTTGGTGCTGGTGGACCGCTCCACCAAGGACAACGAGCGGAACTACCTCGTCCTGATCAATCCGGAGATTTCCGCTGGTGAGGGGTCGGTCACCGACGAGGAGGGCTGCCTGAGCGTGATCGAGTGCTACGACAAGGTCAAGCGCTTCAAAAAAATTCACGTCACTGCGCTGGACAGGGAGGGCAATCCGCTGGAATTCGACGCCGAAGACCGTTTTGCCCGCATCATCCAGCACGAGGTCGATCACCTGCTCGGCACCCTGTTCATCGACCGGCTCAGTTCGCTCAAGCGCGCCCTGTACAAGAAAAAGCTGAAAAAAATCCTCCAGGACACATGATGGACCTGCCGCTGCGAATCGTGTTCATGGGCACGCCCGATTTTGCCGTGCCCTCGCTCCAGGCCCTGATCGACGGACCGGAGCAGGTGGTGGCCGTGGTCTGCCAACCCGACCGCCAGCGCGGCCGGGGCAAGGTGCTCAGCCCGCCGCCGGTCAAGGTGCTGGCCGAACGCCATGGCCTGCCGATACTGCAACCGGACTCGGTGCGTACCGAGGTCTTTTTGACGCAGATGCGGGAATTGGCGCCGGATCTGGTGGTGGTGGTGGCCTACGGCAAGATCTTGTCTGAGAGCCTGTTGCAACTGCCCCGCCTCGGAGCGATCAACGTTCACGGTTCGCTTTTGCCCCAGTATCGAGGTGCGGCGCCGATCCAATGGGCGGTGATCAATGGCGAGGCCGAGACCGGCGTCACCATCATGCAGATGGATGCAGGCATGGACACCGGCGACATCCTCCTGATCGTGCCGACACCCATCGGACCGCAGGAGACGGCGGGCGAACTGTTTGACCGGTTATCCCAGCTCGGCGGGGCGGCCTTGGTCACGGCCGTCGAGCAGCTCAAGCAGGGCCAGTTACCCCCACGCCCCCAGAATCACGCCCTGGCCAGCATGGCGCCGATGCTGCGCAAGGAGATGGGCCATCTCGACTGGAACCTGCCCGCCGCCCGGTTGCACTGTCTGATCCGGGGACTCGACCCCTGGCCTTCGGCCTACGGCTTCATCGATGGCACGCGCTATCGCTTTTTCTCGCCCGAAATCGTCCCGGTCCGCCCGGCTGATCCGCCCGGTACCCTTTGCCGCGTTGACAGCCAGGGCCTGTTGATCGCCACCGGCGAAGACTGCCTGCTTCTTCGCGACATTCAGCCCGAGGGCAAGAAACGGATGCCGGTGGCCGCCTGCCTGCATGGCATTCGCCTGCAGCCCGGCATGGTTATTACCTGATGCTGACCGCCTATCTCGATTGCTTTTCCGGGGTCAGCGGCGACATGCTGCTCGGCGCCCTGATCGATAGCGGAGTGCCCGAGACCGTGCTGCATCGGGTGGTGGCGGCCCTGCACCTGGACGGTGTCACCCTGCGGGTGGAGCATCCGATTGTTCAAGGATTTGCCGCCACCCGGGTCAGCGTGGTCTGTCAGCACCGCCACGATGCTCATCACGACCATCACCCGCATCGTCATCTGGCCGAGATCAGCGCCCTGCTCCACCGGGCCGACCTGTCGCCACGGGTCCGCGATACCTCCCTGGCCGTCTTCACCCGCCTGGCCGAGGCCGAAGCCGCGGTGCACGGCACCACCCTCAACCGCATCCATTTCCACGAGGTCGGCGCGGTCGATGCCCTGGTCGACATCGTCGGCACGGTGGCCGGGATTGAGGCGCTCAACATCGGTCGTCTGATCTGCTCGCCCCTGCCCCTGACCCGGGGCTGGGTAAACTGCGCCCACGGCGACATTCCCCTGCCCGGACCGGCGGTGTGCCGGCTGCTGGAAGGGGCGCCGGTCTATGGCGAACACCTGGAACAGGAACTGGTCACCCCGACCGGCGCGGCCCTGGTGGCCGAACTGGCCGACGATTTCGGGCCCATGCCGCCGATACGGCTGACGCACACTGGATACGGCGCCGGTTCCCTGCAGCGTGCCGACGGCCGGCCCAACCTGTTGCGCCTCCTTCTCGGCCAAGGCGTCGAGGTGGCCGAGGTCCAGCAAGTCGAGGTGATCGAGACCCATGTGGACGACTGGAATCCGGAATTCTGGCCCCATGTCAGCGCCCGCTTGATGGCCGAAGGCGCCCTGGATGTCTGCCTGATCCCCATGCAGATGAAGAAGGGGAGGCCCGGCTTTCTGCTACGGGTGATCGCCGATCCGGCCAGCCGCGATGCCCTCACCACGGTGCTGTTCAGCGAAACCAGCGCCATCGGCCTGCGCATGCGGCGCGAGCAACGGATCACCCTGCCCCGCGAGACGGTCAGCGTGACCACCCCCTGGGGTGAATTGACGGCCAAGAAGATCGTCACCCCCGGCGGCACGGTCATCGCCCCGGAATACGAGGTCTGCCGCCAGGTCGCGGAAGCCCATCGGGTGCCGCTGCGCGAGGTCTATGCCGCCGTGGAGCGGCACAGTTCTCCGAGGCAGGTCTGAGCCGTGGACCGCCTGCTGATGTTCATCGCCACCGGAGCCTACAGCGGCTATCTGCCCAAAGCGCCCGGCACCTGGGGATCGGCGGTGGGCGTGTTGCTCTGGTTGGTCCTTTGTCGCCTGCAGCCGACTTCCTATTGGTCGATCCTGGGCATTCTGTTCGTGATCGGCGTGTTCAGCGCCGGCGCGGCGGAAAAGATTGTCGACCGGGGCGATCCAAGCCTCGTGGTCATCGATGAGATTGTCGGCCAGTTGCTTGCCCTCAGCCTGGCTCCCGCGCATCCGGCCGCCGCACTCGCCGGGTTTGCGCTCTTTCGCCTGTTCGATATCCTCAAGCCTTTTCCGGTCGGTTGGGTCGATACCCATCTCCACGGTGGATTGGGCATCATGCTCGACGATGTGGTGGCCGGACTGTATGCCCTGGCGGTCCTCCAACTCGGTTTGTGGCTGGTGCGGATGATGTAGGGCAGGATGCACGCGGAAAAATTCAGGATAACCGAGGCCATTCCTGGCATCTCCAACATCCTCCGCCCTTGCCCTTTTTGCCCTGACCAAGGATGCATCGATGCTCAGGTCGGAGCGATATAAATATACTGTCCCCTGAATTCGCTCGACAAACAAACGAGCCCCTTGCGGGAAAGCAAGGGGCTCGCGGAAGGTTTGAAAAAATGGTTACAGATCCTGTGGTTTGACGATCCCGCCTTTGGCGGCCTTGAGTGCCAGCAGACCGGCCTTCTGTTCGGCATAGACGGCAAACAGCCGTTCGGACGCGCCCTGTTCCTTGCGCCAGGCGGCTTCCTGCAGATCGATACGCGCAACCACGTTGTCGATGTAGAGGGAGAACTGCATGGTGTAGAGTGATTCGGGATATTCCTTGTTGATCTTGTCCGTGAACAGCTTCTTCAGATCCTGGTATTGGGGAATCAGGCCGATGGGCGTTTCAATGGCCTGGACATCGCCATGGGCATACAGTTCGAGCCACCCCAGCCACACATGGACATCCCGCTTTTCCCCGAGCAATCCCGTGCCGCTCCCGCCCCGCGCCTCGTGGGTCAGGAAGTAGTTGAGTCCGGCCATGACCGGCTTGCGGGTCATCTTGGGGTTGCCGTAAAAGGCCAGCTGGGCATCGAGGTAATCGGTCAACGGCCCGGCGACAAAGGGGGTATTGGCCCAAGGCTGACGATTGACACCGCTGGCCCCGATCTCGGCGGCCGTGGCCTTGGAAACGATCGAGGCACCGATGGCCACCCCGGCATCCATGTTTTTCGCCACCCAGATCGGCGGCATGGTGTTGCTGTCGCGACCGGAGTAGGTGATGACCTCGATCACAAGCCCCTTGGGGTCGGCATTGGCGGCCCTGTTATGGTTGCCCACGGTCTCCGCCCGCAGGGTGCAGCGCGAATTGGGATGGGACATGGGCACGCCGGTCATGTCCTTGGTCCATTTGCCTTGGAAGTTGACCCCGCTTTCGGCAAGCGGCTCGCCGTCGCCGGTCCACCGCGGCTTACCCTGCTCGTCGATGAGGACGTTGGAAAAGATCACTTCGGCACCGGGCTGGCGCAAACATTTCATCAGGTAGGGGTCGCCGTCCTGGTTGACATCCTCGATGATGCCGAAGATGCCAATCTCCGGATTGACCGCCCGCAGGGTGCCGTCGTGCTCGATCCACATCTGGGCGAGGTCGTCGCCGATAAAATCGCTGCCGACCATGGCGGTGGTGGTCTTGCCGCAACCCGAGGGCGCGGCGCCGGCAAAGTAGGTCTTTCGACCTCCGGGGCCGGTCATGCCGGTGATGAACATGTGCTCGGAAAGTTCCTCACCGTTGCGCTTGTACATGGCGCAGTCGGAGGCAAAACGGTGATTGCCCTTTTTCATCAGCAGGGTGTTGCCGGCATAGGTGCAGAGAAAGGAAAAGGTGGTCTGCCAGCTGCGGTCCATGTAGATACGGGCCCGGGGCACATCCTCGGAACGGTTTGTCCCTTCGGAGTGGACGTTGGTGAAAAATTCGCCCCTGCGAGCCACCTCGGCGTCAAAGTCGGCAAAACAGTTGCGGTAGAGCAGCTCGGCGGAATGCATCACATAGGTGGAGCTGGAGATCTCGATGGCCGGGATGGAGGCCTGGGCACCCACGGGCCCGCGGCTGTAGAAGCCGACGAACATGGTCTTGCCGCGCATGATGCCGCGCATGGTGTCGCGGATGTATGCATGCGACGTTTCCCGCAGCTCTTTTTTGGCCAGGGAGGAAACCTGTTCGTCGTCATTGACGATATAGAAGGTCTGGTCAACCATACGGCCTTGGTCTTCGGGCAGGTCGAAATGGATGGTGTGGCCGGGGAGAGCCAGCGGTTTTTCCTCTCCCTTCTCCAAACTCATCCGCCGCACGGTCGCGCAATCCTCTTCGCTGCCGGTATGGATATACACCTGATCAGGATCACACATGGCAATGGCGTTGGCAACCTTGAGCAGCGCCTCTTCATTCTTGATCATGGCGAGCCGGCCGCGATGTTCGTTGTCGAGTCGCTGCTCGAACAGTTTCCTGGCCTCATTGATGGACGTAACACCGCCAACCGTTGATAAAATATCAACGCCCTTCTTAAACTCCAACATCCTGCCTCCGTGGGATTTTCTCTCTGAATTAATAGGGGGGAACTGTTGTACCACAGTTGATTACAAGTTTGTAAAATATAATATTTAGCTCGATTTTCCTGAATACGCAAACAAGAATACGCTATTTTTGAGCTTTTCCAAAAAAAGACAGCCGTCCTTTGACGGCAAGAAACTGGGCACAGGGCGGCACACGCACGGCGCTCTCTCAACGGATCTCGCGGAGATCGATAATCTCCATCTTGTGGTTCCGGTGCGGGTTTTCGGGTGACGGCCCTTCAGTCTGGATGATGCAGCTTCCCTTGAGATTGTATTTCAAGGCGTAATCACGGGCAAAATCGGTCCAGTCCGCCGGGTGATTGATCTCGTAGAGGGGAAAGACCCCGTAGGAAAAGAGCAATTCCCGGCAGGTCTTCTTGTTGGCACTCACCGCCAGAACCCAAGTGGGCAGCTTGTAGCGCGACAACCGCCGGGCGGTGAGGCCGCTGTCCGTGGGCGCGAGGATGGCGGCCACGGTATCGTTGTGGCTGACGATGGCATTGACGCTGGAGGCGATGTAATCCACCTCCCGAATCTCGGTATACACCGGGTGTTCGGGCATCTTGCGGTAACTGTGGCGGGTGCGGTGCGGTTCGGTGGCCACGGCGATCTGCATCAGCATGCGCACCGCCTCCAGTGGATAACGGCCCATGGCCGACTCCTCGGAGAGCATCACACAGTCGGTGCCGTCGAGAATGGCGTTGGCCACGTCGGTGGCCTCGGCCCGGGTCGGTCTGCGGTTGTTGGTCATGGATTCGAGCATCTGGGTGGCGGTGATGACCGGCTTGCCGAACAGGTTGGCGCGGGAGGTGATCAGCTTCTGCATGATGGCGATCTCCTCGATCGGCAGTTCCACCCCGAGATCGCCCCGGGCCACCATCACGCCGTCCGCCTCGTCCAGGATCTGGTCGATCTTCTCCAGGATCGAGGCGCGCTCGATCTTGGCAATGACAAAGGGCTGGTAACCCATTGCGGCCGCCGCCTCGCGCACCGCGCGGATGTCGGCGGCATCGTTGACAAAGGACTGGCTGATGGCGTCCACCCCGTTCTCCAGGGCAAAACGCATGCAATTCCGATCGTGCTCGGTGAAGGCGGAGATGCCCAGATCGATCCCCGGCAGGTTGAGGCCCTTTTTCGAGCGCAGCTTGCCGCCGACCAGCACGCGGCAATGGACCCGTTCCTCCTCGACCTCTTCCACCCGCACCTGAATCAAGCCGTCATTGATGAACAACACATCACCGGGCCGCACCGCCTGGGGCAGTTCCTTGAGGGTCACCGAAACCATCGATCGATTGCCCGCCACCTCTTCGGTGGTCAGGGTGAAACAGTCGCCGATGACCAGCTCGACCGGTTCCACGGCCAGGGTACCGATGCGGATCTTGGGTCCGGGCAGATCGGCCATGATCGCCACCGGCCGGCTGACCCGCTCCGCTGCCTGGCGAATGCGGCGAATCACCTCGCCGTGCACCCGGAAATCGCCGTGGGAGAAATTGAGCCGGGCAATATTCATCCCGGCCTCGAGCATTTTCTCCAGCATCTCCGGCGAATCCGAGGCCGGACCGATGGTGCAGACCAGTTTGGTTTTACAGGCGGGCAGAATGGGCGTGTTGTACATGGCGTCTCCGTGTAAACAATGGATGGAATACAAATCAACCAGAAGCAGACGAATCAAAACCGCTGGGTCAAGTCGCCCAGCGACTGGTCCATGGAGGCGCGCAGCCGTTCCTCGATGGGGCTGGCATTGCCCTGGGCATCGATCTTGACATAAACCATCCGAGTCGAGCAGACCAGTTCCTCAAGATCTTTTTCAAAGTCAAAGCGCCGCGCCTCGACGTCGATGGTCAGCGAGGTGGTGCCGACCTTGTATACCCGGGCGTAGATGCGCACATGGTGACTGATCTTGACCGGCCGCCGGAACAGGACCTCTTCCATCTTGAGGGTTACCATGTTGGGGGCGCGGCAGAGATAGCCGGCAAAGGCCGCCCCGGCCTCGTCCAACCAGGACAGCAAGGTGCCGCCGAAGAGGTTGCCGTTGAGGCCGATTTCGCTGGCCCGACAGATTTTGGTGGCCACATAGTGCATGGCGAACTCCTTGCTGCCGCCAGAAGATGGAGCGCGGCAGGAAGGCGCCTCGTCTTCGGGTCGGCAAACGGGTCGTGATCGATGGAAGAAGAGCCCGGGCGAACGTCTTGCGCCGCCTGGCGGGCCGGGGTATAAGGCTACGATAAGAAAGCTCTGAAAAATTTCACGGAAAAACAGGCAGGCCCTCCGGTCTTTTCCACCCATCCATCCTCTTTCTCGCATAACGCGCATGGCCACCCCGAAAAAAGACACCCTGCTCTTCGTCTGCGGCCAGTGCGGTTTTGAAAGCCGCAAATGGCTGGGACGCTGCCCCGACTGCGGCGCCTGGGACAGCCTGGGCGAACAGCAAAAACCGCTCGTCCTCCGCCCCGGCCGCAAGGCGGCGACAGCCCAGCCGCTGGCGGCTGCCGGGGAGGAAGAGACCGCCCGCCTGGTGACCAGCATCGGTGAGATGGATCGGGTGCTCGGCGGCGGCATCGTGCCCGGCTCCCTGGTGCTGATCGGCGGCGATCCGGGCATCGGCAAGTCGACCCTGATCCTGCAGCTGCTCTCGTCGCTGGCGGCCAAGGGGCTCAAGGTGCTCTACGTCACCGGCGAGGAATCGGTGCGCCAGATCCGCATGCGGGCCAACCGCCTCAACATCGAGGATCCGGCGATTTCCGTGTCCACCGAGAACTGCGTCGAGGCCATTGTCGATCTGGCCGGGACCATGCAACCGGCCCTGCTGGCGGTGGATTCGATCCAGACGGTGTATAGCGAGGAGGTCGGGTCGGCGCCCGGCTCGGTCACCCAGGTGCGCGAGGCCACGGCCAGGCTGCTGGCCCTGGCCAAATCGAGCCATCTGCCGATTCTGCTGGTCGGCCACGTGACCAAGGACGGGGCCATCGCCGGTCCGCGGGTACTGGAGCATATGGTCGATACGGTGCTCTATTTCGAAGGGGATCGCGGCCAGGTGTTCCGTATTCTACGGACGGTGAAGAACCGGTTCGGCTCGACCAACGAGATCGGGGTGTTCGAGATGCAGGAGAGCGGCTTGGTCGGGGTGGACAACCCCTCGGCCCTGTTCCTCGCCGAGCGGCCGGTCAATGTGCCGGGGTCGGTGGTGTTGCCCAGCGTCGAGGGCACGCGGCCAATCCTGGTCGAGGTCCAGGCCCTGGTCAGTCGCTCCAGTCTGGGCACGGCCCGGCGTACCGCCATCGGCGCCGATCCGCAGCGGCTGGCCCTGCTCACCGCCGTGCTGGAAAAAAAGCTCGGGGTGACGCTGTTTGATCACGACATCTTTCTCAACATCGCCGGCGGCATCCGCATCATCGAGCCGGCCCTGGACCTGGGGGTGGTGGCGGCCCTGCTGTCCAGTTTTCTTGAGAAACCGATCGATCCCGGGACCGTGGTCTGCGGCGAGGTCGGCCTGGCCGGCGAGGTCCGGGCCGTGGGCCAGATGGAGATGCGGCTGCGCGAGGCCGGCCGGCTTGGCTTCAAGACCTTTCTCATGCCGGAATCCTCGACGCGCCAACTGCAGTCCAAGGCCAGGGAAGGATTGCACCTCCTGCCGGTGCGGACGGTGGCGGAGTTGGCCGACAGCCTGTTTCGCGCCTGATCGACCCTCGGCATCCGCCCCCCTGCTCCTCCCGATGTTCCGCGAGGAGAGGTTCCCGCTGCAACCGCGCCAGCAGTCCGATCACCGCCGGTAGATGCGCACCTCGATCCCGGGTGTGCTCTGCATCTGATTCCAGCGGCCATCGGCGATATGGACCTTGGCCCGGATCTCGTCACGGGAGCGGAACGGCCGTTCCCGAAGAATGGCATCGGCGAGTTCCTCACCGATGCCGGAAAGGCCGATCAGTTCGGCGCGGGACATCTCGTTGAGATACACCACCCGTTTGGGGATGGCCCGGGTGGCGTAATGGTCGAGCTGGGTATCGATTTCATTGTCCACCGTATGCCGTGCCACGCTGGAACCGGCGGCCCCCGAGGACAGCACCTCGTGGGCCGCGCAGTCAAGGGCGACCGGAATGGCCTGCTCGCCTTCGATGATGTCGGCCTTGTCCTCGGCATCGGGATTGCCCAGGGCACGCAGGTAGGTGATGTCCGCCTGCCGCGACGGCTGCCCGTAACGGGCCGTGACCACAAAATTGACGGTTTTCAGGTTGCGCGCCTGGGCCTGGGCCGCTGTCGGCGTACTGTAGGCCCCCTCGGTGCCGTTCACCGCCAATTTGACGAATTTTTCGAACCGGTTTTTATGGTCGCTGTTGGCGGCCTGGGTCAGCGGAGTAAGGTTGTCCCAGGTGTTGCCCGGACCGCCGAGATTGTCGTTGAGCAGATGCCCCTTGATGTAGTAGACCCCTTCCCCCTGCTTGCGTTTGCTGATCTTGCCCCACAGGGGATTGCCCATGTCGCCGGAAGAGGGGGAACTGCCATTGGCATGGATCGGGGTCAGACGCATGACGCTGGCCGAGCCGCCGAAGCCGTTCACTCTGCCGCCGTACACCGGTGGAGTGGAAGCGGTGATATCGACCGGCATGAACCGTGCCGTGGCATCGGCAAGACGGGCCAGCAGACCGTCAATGATGTCGGCGTGGTTGGTGGTGGCGGCCGGACCTCCTCCGGGTCCCGGGGTGGGGTTGTCGGTGCTGGCGGTGACGATGGCGGCATCCAATTCGGTGGCGACCTGGACAGCCTGCTGCTTGTCACCCTGCTTGTCCGGCGGCACCTCGACCGTGCGAAGGAAATCCTGATACGGTGTCGGCGCGGAAGCCATCATCACCCTGGCAGAGCGGCCGCTGCCCTGAATATAGAGGCTGTGCCGTCCGCCGCCCGCCTGAAACTCGCGTCGTGCCCGCCACCAGTCCCGGAGACGGGCCACGCCCCGCCGAACCGCCGCCGTGCCCCGCCGCACCATGGCGATCACCGCCCGCCCCAACCGCAGGGCCCGGTCGATCAGCCAGTCGACCGCTCCGGTCACCCGCTCCCTGAGCCCACCGAGAATCTCCCGCAGCCGCTGCGACAGTCGGCCCAGACCGGCCTGGTTGGCGAGAAAACCGATGGCGATCGGCAGGGCGCTTGCCAGGGCGCTCTCGACAAAACCGGCCGCCTCGCCGATGGCGCCCCGGGCGATGCCGCCGATGCCGTCCAGCACCCGGGAGACGATCTCCAGCATCTGCCGCAGGTACTGCATGAACGACTCGATGGCCCGATAGATGGCGATCAGGGTATTGATCACCGGCATGATGCCGGTGACGTCGAGCAGGGAGAGCAGCCAGCGACTGGCCCAGCCGATCACCCGCTCGGTGATGAAGCCGGTCACGCCCTGCACGACCGTGTCCCACAGGTTGGACAACCGCTCGCTCACCTCCCGCCACAGCCCGGCCGGGCCGTCATTGATCAGGGTGGCGACAAACGACCACACCCCGGTGGCGATCTCCAGCATCGAGCGCAGCCGGGCAACGATGGCCGGATCGATGCGCCGTTCCAGGCGGGCAAAGATGGTGTCCCGGGTCAAACCAAGGACATCGAGGACAAAGCCCAGGACCGAGCGCAGGGAAAAGTCGGCCGGCGGGTTGATGCCCGCCTCGCGCACGGTGGCGAACAGCCAGTTGGTGAAGCCGGCCAGCAGATGGGTGCCGATATTGCCGAAGAAGCGGGTGAACCCGGCCCCCATGGCGCGCAGCAGGTTGGCGAGAAACCCGAGCGGATCGGTGAGGATGGCGCCAATGGCGCCGGCGGCCTTAGCCAAAATCTGCACCACCAGTTGCGCCGGCACATTGAAAATGCGCAGCACCGCCTGGAAAAAGGCCCAGGCCGCAGCGGCGAGGTCACCGTCGACAAAGATGCGGCGCAGGATGCCCAGCGCGGTCTGCTGCACCCGGGGCCAGAGCTCGGGGTCGGAGAAGAACTGACCGAACACCGGAATCCGGGCCAGGATCTGGTTCTTGATGAAATTTTCCACCGGCTCGCGGATGCAGCGCGGCACCCGCTGCCAGATCGAATTGAGCACCAACAGCGGCAGCTGCAACAGGTCGCCAAAGATGGTGATCACCTTGCGCACCGTGTCCAGCACCAGTTCCAGAAAGGGGGTGAGCGCATCGAAGCCCTGCACCAGCCAGGTGAACAGCACCGCCACCTTGTCGCGCGCCCAGGCGAGCAGGCTGGTGATTCCCTCTTCCAGCCAGGTGAAGGCCCCGGCCAGCCAGGACAGCAAATCGCTGGCCCGCAAGCGCCCGATTAGACCACTGACCAAGGCGCCGACCCCGGCGATCCGTTCGCCCAGCCACTGGCCGGCGCCGACAATGATCCGCCGCACCGTGGCGATGATGTTCTGCACCGACGGCAGCACCGAGGCCAGGGTGTCGCGTGCCGCCGGTACCCCGTCGCCGCCGTCCATGCCCGAGGCGGCGGTGTCCAGTTCGCCTGAAAGCTGCTGGGCTTGCTCGCCCATCTCGCGGACAAAGGCGGGTGGAATCAGTTCGGCCACCCGTCCGGCAAACTCAGCCACCGGCTGCCACACCGGCCGCGTTTGCGTTTTGACCCAATCCCAGGCCTCGCCCGCCTTGCGGCTGATCCAGCCGAGCACCCCGCCCTGGCTGCCGGTGCTGTCCTCACCCTCGGAGGAGCCGAACAGCAGGTCCTTGAACCAGTTCCATACCCGCGCGGCTGCCTCGCGCACCGGCCGGATCCATTCCCAGAAACGGCGACCCAGATCCTGAATCCCTTCCCAGACCGCGCCGCCAAATTCGCGCAGCCACTGCACCGCCGGGGCACCGAAGTTGGCCCACAGGTCGCGGAAGAAATCCCCCACCGGCTGGAGGAACTCGGTCAACTTGTTCCAGGCCACGCCGGCGGTCTCGACCACAAAGGTCTTCATGTCGTTGATGGCGGCCATCAATGGCTCGCACCGGCCCGAGGCCAGGCCGCTGGCGATGGCGGCGGCGCGCTCCACCAGGCCGGCGAAGAAATCGATCAGCTGGCGCGGCCCGTCAAAGGGCACCAGGGCCCGCAGGGTGCCGATGAACCCGTCCCAGGCCCGGGCCACCTGGCGGCCGAGCCAGGTGAGGATGCCCTCGTCGACGATGGCGCGCACGGTGCGGGCAAATTCGGGGGAAATGGTTTCCAAGAGCCGCCAGCCGAACTCGCGGATCTTGTCCACCGCCCAATCGGCAATGTCGCCCAGGGTCTCGACCGCGCCATGGTAGAGATCGCTCCAGAAGCCGCGCCGCACCGGCTGCTGTTCGACACTGCTGGTCTCGCCGCGTTGCTGGGCCACATGGGCCAGTTCGTGGGCAAGGAGAAAACGGCCGGCAGCGGTTTCGGGTTGATAGTATCCCCGGTTGAAGGCGATATGGTCGCCGATGGTGAAGGCTTGAGCGTACAGGGTTTCGTTGAGCCTGATGGCGCGCGGATCGGTATGCAGGCGGATCGCGCCCAGATCCATGCCGAAACGGGCCTCCATGTCGGTGCGCAACGGCGGCGGCAGGGGATCGCCGCCACTTTGCAGGGCCGTGATCTCGCGCTCGATGGATTCGGGCAGGGATTGTTCTTCTTCGGGAGGATGATGCACCCCCTCGTGATCCCCCGAGGGTGAGAGGGCGCACCGGATCGCCGCACGGTTGACGGAGGCGGTTGCAGTCCCACTGGCCTCCCCGGCCGCCGCCATCTTCCGGCCTAGGGCTTTGGCGGCAATGCGGTCGGCCTGCTGCTCGGCCTCGTCATGCGCGGCGCCCAGCTTGAGTTTGGGCCGCACGCCGGCGGGCACACGGACCGGCGGCCTATGGGCCGGCTGTTTCTGGACGAGCGCGGCGGTCAGCATGGCGCCCGATCACCCCCTCAGGTCCGATAACCGAAAAAGTAGTACAGCAGAACGCCGCACCAGGCGCGGGTAAACTCGGTTTTGCCGTTGTCGTTCCAGAAATTGGCCATGATATCGGTTTCATAACCCGGTAGATCGATACTGCCGAGCGAGGGCACGTCGATATACTTGTCGTCCAGCCCCATCATGTGCCCCACTTCGTGGGCAACCACCAGCGGGGCGGCATCCGCGGCCCAGCGGCCCGTGCTCCAAGGATCGCGTCCCCAGCCGGAATATTGGACAACAGAACGAAATCCATTCTGTTCGACAAAGACCGCATTGGATTCAGGCACCATGGCCTGCATGAGTCGGCTGTCGGCAAAAAGCGGATAGGCCTTGGCCGTGACGTGGATCTTGGCGTCGATGGTCATCCCTTTGAGTTTCAGCTGCCGGTTCCACTGCTTTTCGATATCGCTCGCCCATTTCGAAGCCAGGGTGGCACTGGATCGGGAACCATACAGGCCGAGACTGAAATACAGGTCAATCCCGCTTTTTTTCACGGTGATCCGATCGATCTTCCGTTTGAGCTCCTCCCGTCCCTGTTCCTGCTGCACCACATGCGCCAGTTCATGCGCCAGCAACCGCCGCCCTTCCTGGGAATGGGGACGGTATTCCCCCGCGCCGAAATAGACCTCGCCGCCGGTGGTGAAGGCCCGGGCCGAAAGACCGGCCGCCAACCGCGCCGCCGCGTCATCGGTATGGACGCGTACCCGGCTCAGGTCGGTACCGAGTCGAGGTTCGAAAAAGGCCCGTTCGCGGCCGGGCAGCGGATGACCGCCACCGCGACCAAGCGCGAGGGGCTGGCCATCGGCAGAGGTGGCCGTTGTTCCCGGCACGGCCTTGCGGCGCACCTCTTCCTCCTGGTCGTTTTCCGCCCCGGGCCGCTGCCGCTCTTCCTCGTCGATCGGCACCGTGTCCGCCGCCTTGCGTTGGATCGGTCCATCGTGCATGGCCAGCACCCGGTCGGCAACGCTATCGGCCTCGTGCTCCAGGTGGTCATCGGTGGAACCGATGCGCAACTTGGTCTGCACCGGACTCTCGAGGGCCTCGCGCAGACTGGTGCGGTTGACCTCGATTCGGGTCGGCCGGATAACCGCCAGACGGCGGGCTCGGTGCTGCCTGCGGATATGCTGGAAGGATTTCATGGCGACCTCCTCTTTATCCTAATGAATCGTGCACGGTCAAAACGGTAGCGGCACCAGCTCGATCAGCACGTTGCCGGTCGAGGCCAACCGATTATGTCTCACCGTGCTGGCAAGCACATCATTGCTGGTGTAATTCTCAAGCAGATTGCCCGTGAAGGTGGCCCGGTCGCCGATGACCGATCCCATCCAGTCGGCATCCAAGGCGGCGCGAAACCAGGTATTGCCCTGACCGATAAAGACGGCCGCCACCACCGTGGTGCCATACCCGCTAAAGCTGTTGCCGGTCAGCATCAGCCGGGCGTAACCGTTCACCCGCTGGTTGAGCACCCGGTTGGTGCCCACCGAGCCTGGCGGCAGATTGGCCTTGATCGCCGTGATCCGGTTGTGGTCGATGTGCAGGTCCTCGCCGCCGCTGAGGACCGCGTTGCCCTCCAGGGAGAAGTTGACCACCCCCGCGTCGGGGTTGCGGTAGCCGGACACGCCGTTGGCGAGCAGCAGCCAGCCGTCGATCTCGCTCCCGGCCAGCACGCCGCCAACCTTGGCGCTTTCCAGGCGCAGGGCATAGTCGGGCTCGTAGCTGATCCAGTTGGCGACCAGATCCTCAATGGCCGCCACCGCCTCGTTGACGGTGATGCTATCGGCGGCCAGGACCTCGGACATGGTGGCGGTCGTCGGCTTGGGCGCCCGCATGGCTACCGCCTTGGGTGAGGCCACCTGCTCGAGCTTGGTCCGCCAGGTGGTGCGGATATCCTTGGGCAGGACGATGATCTGCTTCGCTACCTTGACCAGGGCCTCGTCAAAGGCGACCTTGTTGTCCAGCAGTTCCTCCTTGCTCAGACCAAGCAGGGCCTCGCTGATGACGTTGTTGCCCACCACCTCGACCCCGACCCACTCATTCCCACTTGACGAGACAACCTTCCGCTGAGCATAGAGCTGATTATTTTGCCAATCGAGACGGCAGACCGTGTTGCCCCGACCGCCGAGACTGATCATCGCCGGGCCGTTCGCCGTGGTGCTGGTGCGGGCGATACGGCAACCGGTGGTGCGGGAGAGGGCGGCCCGGATCGCCAACTGCCCGGCACGTTTGGCGAAGTCGAGCGTCAGGTTCTCCAGGATCACCTCATCGGCCTCGATACGCCAGGTGTCGCCGCCAAACAGAATGGTCACCGATTCAGGTCCCTGACCGCTGATCCGCAGGCTGCGCTTATCGGTGATCGCCGGCAGATCGCCCAACGCGTAGACGCCGCCCCGAAGGCAGAGCCACAGATCACTGGCGGTGGATTGGGCAAATTCCTCCAGCAGCACCGCCAGATGACCGGGGGAGGTCACCATGACCGCGCAGCCGCCGGCCGCCTTGTCGCACAACACCTTGAGCGCATCCTGGACCGTGACCACCGATTCGGGCAGCAGATCGCTGCACAGGCCGATGTCGCCCTTGTCGAGCGGCAGATCGCTGGCTTTGAAGTCGCACAGCAGCCGATCGAGCACCGGGGCCACATTGGCTTCACCGGCGGTCAGACCGAGCAACTGGCGTACCGAGGGCGAGCTGGCGCAGGCCGGTATGGTATAGGGCAACGAGGCGGCGTTGAGCTGGCAGAGCAGCCCATCGAGCGCGGCCTTGACCGTGAGCACGCCGTTGCTGTCCGGATCGAGCACTGCGGCCAGGCGGTTCTTGATCGACCGGGCCTCGCTGGCGCCGCAGGCGGGCAGCAGGTAGGCAATATCCTCGGCGCCGATGGCGCAAAGGGTGTCCAGGGCCTGCTGCACGTTGTCCGCGGTGCCGAACAGGCCGGAGCAGGTGTTGGTCAGGCCGATGTCCGCGGCTCTCAGATCGGTGAGCGGCGGAAAGTGCATACGGCGATGGAAGGCGTCGTCCTGGGCCTCCAGCTTGCGATTGAGCTTGATCTCGCCGAGCAGCAGGTAGTGATGGCGCACCCCGCGCGGCGGCTCGCCCTGGCTGGGCACCGCCAGATCGTCCATGGCCGGCAGGACATACTGGCCGGAGACATGCACCGCCTCGCGCACCGGGGCCAGCCAGTAGTCACCGGGCACGAACCGCTTGCCGGTGGTCTCCAGGCTCAGTTCCATCCGTTCCAGGTTGATCCGCACCAGGCCGGCGGTCAGGTTGACTCGCCCATGGCTGGTGCTGGCCACCGGACCCGCGGCCAGCGGCACGCCGCGATCCCGGCCCGCACCGAGGGCCTGGGTGGTGAGATTGATCCGCAGGTAGCCGTCCCACTGGCGCACGTATTCCTTGGGTTCGTTGGCGCCCACCGGCGTGGTGCAGGTCTCCTTGATCAGGCCGCGCACCTTCTTGGCATTGGTGACAAAGTGGTTGCCGAGCAGCCGTTCGGTATCGCGGTCAAAAAACTCCCACACCCAGTCGCCCTGGCCAAATCCGGTCGGCATCTCGGTCGCGCGGCAGGCCTCGGCCCCGTTGTCGCGCGACCATTTGAGGGTCAGCCATCCGGTGGCCGGGTCAAAATCGTGCACCTCGACCCGGAAGAGGTAGTTGCCGATGCGCTCGTCGACCTTGACCTGCGCGGCACAGGGATCGCAGCTGTCGGCGCTGGAGGAGATCAGGGTCAGTTTCAGGGTCATCAGGCCGGTGCCCTGGGGCGGGTTGTCCTCCGGATCCAGGGGATTGACCTCGTTTGCACCGCTGCTGGGACACCACTTGACCTGAAGCATGGTCTGGGTACGGGTGGCGGTATCGGCACCATGCAGGGCCGCATCCAACAGCGCGGGCTGCTCCAGCCCGGTGACCGTCCGCTCCCAGACATCGGCATAGAGGCGCAAACTCTGGCCGTTGTAATCGGCCTGGATCGGATAGTCCGGCTGCCCATTGATCGGCAGGTTGGCCGGTCCATCAAGCCGCGCCGGCACACCCTCGACGTAGAGGGTGCCCGGCTGGATGAAGAGCTTGTCCGAATCCGCCGGATCGGCGATGATCCGCAGACCGCCAACGCGCGGCGCACCACCGGCAACGGTCCCGGTGGCGGTCGTCCCGGAAATGGCATCGCGTAGGGCCGCAACCACACGGGCCTTGTCGATATCGGTCAGGGCATTCCAGTCCGCATCGGTGATCATGCGGCCCTGCTGGAGATAGACGCCGGAATAACGCTGTTCAGGCTGGAATGCGTCGCGGGAAATCTGGGTCTTCATAAGGCTCCCCTTTCAGGTGGTGGTGGCTTTGGGTGGCGCGCAGGCCAGGCTGGGGTCGGTGATCAGCACCGCCTCCATGCCCACAGGCAGAAATTCGTGCAGTTTCTCCAGCACCGCCTGGCGGCGGAGCACATAGCGGAGTTCGTGGTAGGCGCCCATCTCGCCGCCATCCTCGGCGCCGGTCTGGATGGCCGGGCTGCAGTCCGGATGGAGCACGCCGCAACCCGGCGCGCCAAAGGTCGCCTCCCAGAACAAGGGCGCGTCAGCGGTGCAGGTGTCGTTGAAACAGCGCAGCAACGAGCGCTTGTGTTGCGCCCGCCACAGCGGATCGTTGTCGATCAGCGGCTCAAGGGGATCGAACGGGTCGCTGGGTATCGGTTTTTCCGGGAGATGGAACAGGCGGCTGAAGCGGATGCAGCCAGCCGCGGGCACGTCGGTATCGATCCGATCCTTGCGCAACTCCGGCACCAGGATGGAGTCGCTGGCCTGGAGACACTCGGCCAGCAGGGTGTCAAGCACGGTGACATACTCCAGCCGCACCAGTCCCCGGGCAGCCTCGATCTTCTTGAACAGACAGCTGTACGCATCGACCACCGGCACCTCGCGCTCGGCGGTGGACACCCGCAGTTGACGAACCGCGCAGCCCCGAAGCTGGACCGCTCCATGATTGATCTCCACCCGGTTGTCCAGCCACAGATTGTCGAACCGGTAGAGGGCCGGGGTGTCCAGGGTGGCCACGCCGCGCACCCGGAGGGGGCCGTCGGTCAGACCGCGCAGCCCGATCAGCGGCCAAGGGGTGCCGTTCCATTCGGTCTGGCCGATGGTGAAGGCGATGTTGAGTTCCGGATGGACGCACTCGATGGTCTCGCCCGTCCTCCACGCAGTGGTGGCCGCGGTGTCCAGGGCCTCGGTGACCAACGGTTCGAGGGCGGTCCACTGCACCGTCTGGTGGAGGCGGCGGAAAAAGCCCTCGGGCGGCGGCACATGGAGCAGCATCCGCCGGGGATGGTGCAGGCCGCGCCGACTGGTGGGGGTGCGCATGTCCACGGTGCGGCGGGACACATCCTGGTAGCTGTCCGGGGCGCAGGGAAGGCCGTGACGGTGGAGCTGCCGCCAGGCGATCGGCGCTGTTTCGCCGGGAAAGGAGGTCTCGCTGGCTGCCGGGTTGTTGGCCGCGCATTGGACGGCCCGCGAGCAGAAGCGCATATCGGGCGTGACCGCCGGCAGACCCGGGTGGCGGGCACGCAGGCCCGGCGTGGCCGCGCCGGCGAGCGGTTCCTCGCCATAGGCCGTGGCTGGCAACAGGCTGCGGTCGATGCGCGGGGTCATGGCCAGCCGTTTCCACCCCTCCTGGATCTCGACCTCGAACTGGCCGACCTCCTCGGCAATCTGTTCGATGCTCACCCGGGTCCCCTTGCGCTGCCGCCAAGCCACCGCCTGGCCTACCTCGGCACGGCGGCCCTCGGCATCGGGCGACACCAGTTGCACGTCAAGCAACTGGGCAAAGTAGGGCACCAGCCAATCCTGACAGCGGCGGCCGTGGTCCGCGTCGGGAAAGCTGTCGTCCATCCGCTGGACCACGGTGGCATGGAGGGCGTCGAGCAGTTCGCCATAGACCGACAGCAGGGCGTCGAGATCGCCGCTGGTATCGCGGACCCGCCAATGGGTCGGCAGCCAGTGCTGGAGCCGGGTGCCGTAGTGAGGCGTCGTTTCCGTCGAATCGCTCATGCCAGGCTCTCCTCATAGTTTTCGATCATGACTGTGAAGGCGGTGGCATCAAACACCAGGCATTGACGGGGACTGGGCCGCAAAGCGATCACCGCCGCACCGATCAGGGCTGCCTGGGGACGATCCGCCGGTGCCACGCCGCTTTGCGGCCAGGGCAAGCTGATGGCGCAGGAGCTGTTTTCCACCCCGGCCACCCCATCGACCACCTTATAGATCTCGCCACGGTAGAGCGGCTGACCGAGTCCCCGATGCTGTTCGTCAAAGGTTGTGGTCAGCGCGGCCGTGACCGCTTCCTTGACCGTCTGGCTGTCCACCGTGCTCCGCACCCGCACGGTGACGGTCAGGCGGAAGCGGACCCGCACATAGTCCTGGACCGTGACCATCACCCCCGGCTGGGTGCGCGCCGCCAGCCAGGCCTGCAGGGTGGTTTTGAGCGGAGCGGCCAGTGTGCCGCCGCCCGCCGCCATTACCACCACCTCCAACCGCTCCCGCCGTCCCAAGCCGGGGGCAAGGCGAAAGGCCTGGGCCTGCCACACGCTGGGGTGGCTGCGCGCCAGCTGGGCGCAATCCTCGAGGGAGACGGCCCGATCCAGGGCCAGCAGGCTGGCCGGGGCATTCTTGCGCAGGTCGGCCCGGCTCTCGCGATCATTGCCACCACCGCTGGCGAGGGGTTGGAGCACCGTTTCCAGCAGGGGATGGGGCTTGACCGGCTTGACCAGGCTGCCGGGATCGAGGTTGCCGGCCGCACCCACGCCCTGGCGGAAGCGGACCCGGATGTTGTTGCCGCCGGAGGGCAGCCGCCGGCCATGACGGCCATCGCCAAAAACAATGACCGCATGGTTGTCCTCGTCGATGCGCACCTGGTAGTGGGCATCGCTGGGTCCGGAATCCTTGAGGCTGCTCACCTGGGTCCAGGTCTCCCCAGCCACGGCGAGCTCCAGCGCGGCGCGCACGCCGCTGCTCATGGTCACGTCGGCGACAAAGGCGAGATCCTCCACCTCCAGGGTGAAGCTCTGATGGCTGCGGGTGCCATCGCCACTGCCGAGCACACGCCACGGCCGCGCCTCACCGTGGCCGGAGGCGACCACATTGCCGAGGATTTCCAGGTTGCCGGCCGTGGTGCCCGTCGGCAGATCGTCAGCCAGATGCAGCCACGTCCCCTGGCTGTCGAGGTCGGCCAAGGTGGTCTCCATGGCCATCGTGCCGTTGGTGACGATCAGGGGGCGTCCGATCTTCATGCCGAACAGCGGGCTGTCGAGCGCGATGCGCCGGCCGCTCAGGGGAGTGCGGTTGTCGGTCCAGCCGAGCACGCGCGCCTGGGCAACGAAATGGCTGTGCACCCGGGTGCGGCCGAGGAAAAAGGGGCCGCCGCCGCGATCCTGCCAGGGGGGAGCGGCCACCAGGGTGGTTTCCTCGTGCTCCTCGTCCTGGGTGACCGCGCCCAGCCGCGCCCAGGCCATCTGCCCGGCCCTGACCACCACCGCCAGATCGCCGGCCGTGGTCTTGGTGCTCGCCTCGGTGACCAGGGAGGCGATCAGCCGCCCCTCCTCGCTCTTGTTGAGGAAGGTGTCCACCAGCCAGGGACCGGGGGCGATCGGCGGGGCCAGCAGGGTCTGGGGATTGTTGAGGCGGAGGTCGGTGTTGCCTGGCACGCCGTCGGTGTCCGCATGCCAGGTCAGGCTGAGACAGGTGTAGCCGGGCCGGTCGTCCGCCTCGAGCGTGTCCGGATCGGTGCCGACCGGCACGTACTTGGCATGGAGGCAGTGGTAGCAGGGCAGATACTCGCGCTTGGCCCCCTCTTTGCCGATCACCCGGATGTCGGCCAGCCACTGGCCGGCCAGCCGCGACCAGTCGCCGGCGGCAAAGACCATGTCGATCACCGTGTCCTCGGCCAGGCCGTCCGGGTTGTCCGGGCCGACAATGACCCGCCGCCGGGGCGGCTTGGCCAGTTCGGTCAGGGCTAGGGTGACCGGGCGGGCCACGGTGGCCCCCACCAGGGTCAGCTGGTCGATCGGCCGGTAGAAGACCAGCCGATCGTCATGGACCCGCTTGATCCTGCGGTAGAAGGGTTTGTCGTCCCCGGAGCGGATGAGGACGATGTCGCCGGCGGCAAGCCCGCTGGCCGGCACCGCCAGTTGCAGGCTGTGGCCGACCGGCTCCGCGCCTTTGGTGGCCGGACCCAGCGGCTTGAGCCGCTCCTTGGGACAGCAGTGGACCAGGGTGGTGCCCTTGGTGAATCCGACAGGGATGGCCGGGGTCAGGGTCAGGGTGGTGCGGTCCTCACCGAGGACGATGCCGTGCACCAGATGGGCCGAGAGAGAACCACCGCCCTCCCGCTCGAGCACCAGCGGCTCGCCGATCTTGATCTTGTCCCATTTGTTTTCGAGTACCAGGGTGGTGCCGGAGATCGCTTCCGGACTCCGGCGATAATCCTTGGCATGGAGGCTGTTGAAGGCCGCATCGACCTCGATCTCGGTCAGGGTCTCGAAGATCACCGGCTTGCCCGCGGCCGGGCTGTGCTTGACCTGGAAGCCGGCGGCCACCACCCCGCGCTGCGCCTGCTTGACCAGGAGCGCCAGGGGTGTCTGGGCCGAGGCCGGCGGCAGGGGGGCGTAATCCAAGAGTGCCACCAGCCGCCGCAGGTTTTCCCACTGGCTGGCCGTGCCCAGGTAGGATTCGTTGGCATAGGCGTCGATGTGCGCTGCCAGCACATGGCAGGAGCGGGCGAACTGACGGGTCAGCTGCCAGAGCATGTCATGGGGATCGGCGTTGTAGAGGGTTTCCAGGCGGGCCTTGCGCGCCTCTTCGCTCTCCGCCTCCGGCGGATTGACGCCCGCCACCGGCTGCCACTGGGGAAACTTCTGCGCCAGGCCGGCGCGCAGCCGTTCCAGAAAGACGGCCGCATTGCCATCGATGTAGTCAAAGCGCGACAGGCCGGCGCGATTCCAACGGGTGAGGTCGCTCATCCTTTTCGCCCTCCGTGCAGCATCAGCCGATAGTAGCCCCGTTCGGGCCGGGCCGGATCGTTATCGCAGATCGCCACTTCCAGTCCCTCCAGGACGATGCGGCCGCTGGCGGTCTCGTCCTGAAAGCGGTCACCCAGCCGCTTGAAGCGGTTGAGGCAGATGTTGTCGATGCCGCTCAACCCCATCAACAGTTGATAGAGGTCGCTGGCCCACAGGTCCTCGCCAAAGCGGAGCCGGCCCGGCGCGAAAAAGCCGCCCGGCCCGGTACCCAGAGCCCTGTCCACCGCATGGCGGACCTCGGACTGGAAATACTGGTCATTGACCTGGATCGACAGGGTCAGGGTGATGCCGACCTCCACCGCCTCCTCCAGCACCACCTCCTGGCCCACCATGCGGTAGGTCTCGATATAGGGGTAGAGCACGGAGCGGACATTGGGGTGGTCGCTGCGCGCCGGCAGGGCCAGGTCGCGCTCGGCGTGGAAGGCCTGGGTCTGGGCCCAGACCTCGTCGCTGTAGACAGTGTGGTCAACATCGAGGCCAAGGCGCTGCCAGGCGATCACCGCCACATGGACCGTGGTCCAGGACCCGTCCCAGCGCTCCCAGGCATGGGCGCGCAGTACCAGGGGATGCAGTTCCAGCTGGCGCTCGAAATCCTCCAGGGTGACCATGCGGTGCTGATCGTGGATGGCGCGCGGCCCATCGAGCCGGGCCTGCTCCATCTGCTCGGGATGATCGAGCCACCAGCGGTCAAACCGCTCCGTCTCGGTGGCGCTCAGCGGCGCCAGGGCCTCCAGTTCGCTCAAGTCGGCAAAGGGCGGGGTGCGCAGCCGCTTGGCCATCCCGGCCACGTCGTAGCCGATCAGCAGCAGCAGGCGGCGCAGCGATTCCGGCCGGCGGGCGGTTTCAAGAAAACTCTCGGACGCGGCCCGGTCAAGGGCATCGGACAACTGGTCGAGCCCGTAGGCCAGCACCTCGATCAGGGCCACCTCGACATCGGCCGGGGTCCAACGCCTACGTTCCGGGAAACGGGCGGCCAGTTCCTGGAGCATGAACAGGCGGAAACCGTCGTAGTCGCGCTGATCCCAGTCGAAGTCGTCGCCCACCGTGGGCAGGATGTCCGGCAGATCGATCAGACGGCGGCCGCAGTCCGGGCAGGCCCCGTCAAACAACAGCTCGGCAACAGGATCAACGGCCATCAGGGTGCTCCCACGGTAAAGACTTGGCTGTCACGATGGCCGATGGCGGCCAGGGTGTAGCTGATGGTGATGGTCAGTTTGTCCTCGTCGCCGCTGACACTGACCTCGATGCTCTTGGGATCGACCTCGCCCTGAAGGGCTTCGGCGAGGGAGGCCAGCAACCGGCGTTTGGTGATCTGCCACAGCGGCGTGGCATTGGGTTCGAACACCAGGGCCTTGACCCCTGCACCGAACTCGGGGCGGAAGACCCGCTCGCCGGGCAGGGTGAACAGCACCTGCTCGATCTGACCGCGGATGTGCTCGGCCCGGCCGGCCAGGCGCGGTCCGGTTGGGTCCATGGTGAAGGGAAAGGCCAGGTAGGGCGGATCAATCAGTCGGCGTGCCATGACATGCTCCTTTCGTGTTCCTTACGCGCTCATCACCTTGGTGGACAGGCTGCTGGACTCGCCCATGGGGATAGGTGGTCCCGAGGGCCCCATGGAGGTGGGGTGGACATGGCCGGCGTACATGCCGAGAAAGGTGGTGCCCTTGATCACCGGTTCGCCGCCGCTGCCGCCCAGCAGCACCTGACTGCCCTCCAGGGTGAGCATGCCGCTGGTGCTGACCTTGACCCCGGAACCGGTCATCTCCACCGTGTTGCCATTGGCATCCTCCAGCTTGGCGCCCTGGCTGTTGAGGGTCAGGGTGTTGCCGTTGGCGTCCTCCAAGATGATCGCCCCATTCTGCGCGTCCAAGGTGAGTTTGTCCTCGTTGTTGTCGGTCAACAGAACCTTGCCGTCCTTGTCCATCTCCAGCTTGGCCCCGGCCGAGTGGAGCAGCTGGATGGTCTCGCCGTCGTCCTTGTCTTCCAGCAGCAAGACATGGCCCTTGGCGGTGCGCAGCACCTGGGTGGTCGGCGGGTCCTGGGCTTCGGTGGGGGCATCGCCCGACTGCTGCCAGAAGGTGCCGGTCCAGATGGGAAAATCGAGGTTGCCGCCCTCGAACTCCACCCACACCTGGGCACCGACACCGGGCACGGCGAAGAACCCCTGATTGCTCAAACCGCCGCAGGGCAGGCAGGGCAGGGCCCAGCCGCTCTCGGCCTCCCCCAGCAGACTCGGCACCCGCAGCTTGACCCGGGCCAGCCGCTCCGGATCGGCGTTGTCGGTGACAAAGCCCCGGTATTTGCCGTAGGCCCGGCGTTGCCCAAGATTCTGGGCCAGTTGCTGCTGCAGATCATCAGGCATCAGAGCACTCCCGCAAGCGCTCCGGCCAAGCCGGAGACGCTGTCCAGATTATCGCCATAGGCGTTGCGCAGCAGCCGAAACCGCTGCCGGTAGCCCTGGGGGGTAAAGCTATGACTGACACTGTCCACGTAATAGATGCCGGACATCCGCTCCCCCAGACCATCCACCGGCACCGGCAGGCCGGCCTGAAGCACGTGGCCGTAGAGGGTGCCGTCGAGTTCGCCCTCGCCCTGGATGCGGTGGATATCGAGATCATTGATCTTCATCTGCGCCAGGGCCTGCAAGCGCTGGGCGTCGGCCCCGGCCTCGGCTGACATCCGCCAGACAAAGTCCTCCAGGCCGGCGGCGCTGCTGTCGGCCGGCGTGGTACCCAGCAGATGCAGGTCGGAGCGCACCGGTTCCGGCGAGTCGACGGTGTCGCCGCTGTCCGCAGGCGCATCATAGGCCACCGCATCGGGCTGGTGGCCGTCGGCCCGCACCGACAACGACAAACAGTTGGTCTCGGCGCCGGCGTAGACCATGATCGTGCCCTGGGGGTCCTCGTCCAGCCGCATGGGACCGAAATAGACCCGCCCCTCGCGGAAGATCAGCTCGTAGCCGTTGAACTCGGCCCGGGCCTTGAGGAACTTGATGTCGGTGTCGTCCTGGGCCACGCCCACCAATCGATCCTGGCCCGGGCCGTTGTCCGGATGGGGCGACAGGCCGTAGGCCGAGAGGATGTCCATCAGCGCCAGGGTATCGCTGCTGGGCAGGTCGGCGGTGCCCCAGGTTCTGCGCTGGTGGGTCCGGTCAAGACGGATGGAGTCGTCCTGACATTCGACCCGCACCTGCGCCGCGCCCGCATCCTGCGGCGTCTCCACTCGCACCTCGCGGATGTAGCCGCGCATGATCTCCTCTTGCCGGCTGCCGAAAGCGGCGGCAATGACGATTCGCGCCCAGGGCTCGAGGATACCGGCATCCTGCACGGTCCAGGTGCCCTGCTCGTTGCGCCGGGTTTCCAGGGTGAGCGTTGCCGCCGCTGCCTCGGTACGGCCGCACTCCACCGTCACCTCCAGCAGAAAGGGATAGAGTTCGCTGATCTCCACCCCATCGACGGTGATCACGCATTCGGCCGGGGCGCGCTCCTTTTGCGACAGGAGGTCGAGCAGCATGGTCTCCTCCTACTCCTTGGCCTTGGGGATGAGGATCACCTCGCCGGCGCGCTCGGCCAGCGAGATCTCCACCCCCGAGAGCAGATCCGGGTTGGCGTCGAGGATCCGCCACCACAGGCGGGCATCGCTGTAGTAGTGGTGGGCCAGGAGGTCGAGCCGGTCGCCCTCCTGGATCACATGCTCCACCACGCCGATGGCCGGGCCGATCTCGCGCGGCCGGGTGCCCTTGCAGCGCACCTGGCCGCTGTCATCGGCCTCGAAACGGCGGGCCTCCTTGTAGCGGGAATTCTTGAGCAGCATCAGAACAGTCCTCCGATACCGGTGACGGCGGTGCGGGCGGTGTTCATCGCCGCGCCGACCACCTGGCGGATCTTTTCCACCTCGTAGAAGGGGTTGTTGCCCTCGATCACCTGCAAGCCCAGTTTGACCGTGGCCCGGTAGGGCGCAAGGTTGGGCAGGTGGGCCGATTCCCCCACCTCGATGCTCTTGAGGAACACCGGCAACACATGGGTGCCCCAGACGAGCAGCAGCACCGAGGCGGTCTGGCTGCGCTGGAAGGCACGGCTGCCGCCGAATCCCAGGCTGGCCAGGGTCTGCAGGCCACCCGGCCCCTGGGTCTTGGGCTCGACCATGCTGCGCAGGGTGTCCAGTTCCGGCTGGATGCCGATCTCCTGGGCCACTGGGTCGCCATCGTTCATCCGGTCGGTGGCGTCGATCAGGATCTCGAGGTCAAAGCTCTCGGGCTCCACCGCCACCCCCTGGGCCACCCTCGCGGTCTCGGTGGGCAGGGCAAAATCGTAGCCGCCTCGCGTGGCCGGGGTCGAGCCCAGGGTCAGGGTGACGCTGCGGTTGCGGGTCAGACTCTGGGGGTTGAAGTCAAAGGCGAGCATCAGCGGCGGCAGGGCCAGCGCGTATTCAACCAGAAATCCTTTGATCGGCGACAACATGGCGCTTCCTCCTAGGGCCTGTTCGCGGCAAGACCGCGCTGAATCGCATCGGCGATTTGATGGGCGATGCGACGATCACTGTGGTCCGCCTCCACCTGCACCGGCCCGACGCGCAGTTGGTCGACCCGACCGAAGCCGAGATCGTCGCGCCCGGCCAGGGCCTCGCCCACCAGACGGCCAATGCGTTGGGCCCGGTGCTCGAACCCGGCAGGCAGTTGCAGGCGCAGATGGTCGATCTCAGTGGTCATGGAGCAGCTCCCGAGGCAGATGCGCGGCCAGGGGACCCAGATCCTGGGGATTCATCTCCCGGCCCTCCTTGCCCAGTTCCCGCCACACCGCGTGGGCAAGGTGGCCAAGGCCAATGGCCACACCCTCGCCTGCGGCCAGATAGGCGGCGTGCAGGGCAGCGTTGCGGATCGAGCCGCCGGTCAGGGCCATGGCCGCGCCGAGAAAGATGGGATCCACCTCCGGGGCAAGCGGGGCCTTGGGCGGCAGCAGACGGCGCCACAGCTCGGACCGGGCAGCGGCATCGGGCCGGGGAAACTCCACCACCAGCTGGAAGCGGCGGGTGAAGGCGGAATCCAGCTGCTTGCGCAGGTTGGTGGTGAGGATGCAGGGGCCGTCATGGGCCTCGATACGGGTCAGCAGGTGGCTGACCTCCATGTTGGCGTAGCGGTCCCGGGCCTCCTTGACCTCGCCGCGCTTAGCAAAGAGGGCGTCGGCCTCGTCGAACTGGAGCACCATCGGCTGGCCGTGGGCCGCATCGAACAGCCGGTTGAGGTTCTCCTCGGTCTCGCCCACATATTTGCTCACCAGCCGTCCGAGATCGACCCGGTACAACGGCCAGCCGAGCGCACCGGCCAGCACAGCCGCGGCAAAGGTCTTGCCCGTGCCCGACGGCCCGGTGAACAGGGCCACCGGCCCGCCCACGCTCTGACCGTGCCACAGACCGACCACGGTGTCGCGCTGCTCGATCCACAGCAGAAATTCGCGCAACATGGCCAACCGGCTCTTGGGCAGGACCAGATCGTCCCACCCGGCCTGCTGACGGACCAGGGTGGCCCCGGGCGGCGGCGGCAGATCGAGCGGCCGGCCGGTCAGCCGACCCACCAGCCAGGGTTCGGGCAGGATCGGCCGGTAGGGATCGTCCTGCTCCAGGCGCACCAGGCGGCGACGGCGCAGGGTGGATTCGGGAGCGAGAAGGCGGCGCAACTGTTCCCCTTGACCGGCATCCAGGGCCAACAGTTCCTGGATCAAGCTGCGCGTGGCCCAGGGCTGAACCGAGCCTGCCTGCAAATTCTGGAAGGACCAGCCGAGACGAGGTTCCAGTTCCGGCCCCAGGGTGCAGGCCAGGATATCGTACTCCAGCGGTTGCAGCCCGAAACCGAGCGCGGTCTCCCACACCCCCGCAGGTTCGCGCAATGTTTGCACCTCGGCTTGGAGGCGGCGCAAACTCTCCAGCTCCTCATCGCCCAGGGTCTCGCCGCGGCGGCTCTTGGCCAGGCACCAGGCGAGCAGGTCGAGACGCCGCCATTCGGCGTCCAGGGCGGGCAGGACGGAGAGTTCGGCCAGGGAGGCGTTCATGGCGCTCACCCGTTAGCGAGGGTAACCAGGAGAGGATTGGAGCGGACGCGGAGCACGGTGCCGTCACTGCTGCGGGTGAAGGTCCGCTCGGCAGCGAGCAGCAACTGGCCCGGGCGGTCGTTGAACGGCAGGGGGAGGGCGGCGGCGGTCGCTGCGGCTGCAGCCTCGGGATCGATGCCGCTGTCGGTGATGACCACGGACGTCGGCGGTGCCACCTGCTGCCAGCCGCTGGCGGCCTCCCAGCTCTGCCAACACAGATCGACCGTGGCCCCTGGTTCGCCCGCCACCCAGACCTGGGGGACAAAGGCGGCCAGTTCCGGACTGCCCACGGTAAACAGCAGGCTCAGCGCGCAAGCACCATCCTGGACAAAGGCAAGGGCTGGTGTCCAGTCCTCGGTGCGGGTGTCCGGCTGCATGGCGGCCACCCGTGGCCCCTGCGCGCTGGCAGTGACCGCCTGACGGTCCAGGGTGGCTTGCACCTGCAGGCCAAGGCTGGCGGCCAGCGGCGGTTGCAGGGCCGGTTGCACCGGCACCACCGGCATGAGCGAAATTTCGTAGAGCAACGAGGGCCGGTAGATGGTATCTCCCTGGGTGGACCACAGCTGATTGAGCTGATCGAGCCCCAGCGGCAGGAAGACCACCTGCAGATGATACTCTACATCGTCGACGTTGAGGATGAACACCGGCCGCTCGTGGAAGATGCGACTGACCTCGCCGATCAAGCGCAGATCGTTTTCGCCGGGACCGATGGCGTCTTCCTCGGCGGCAAAGGGGGTAATCAGGCAGAAGGCGCGCAGCCAGCCGGTTGCACCCGGCAGGGTGTCGGGGAAGAGTCCAGCAGGTTCAAAGCGGTGGAAGAAGAGGTTGAGTCGGTGGTCGCTGTCGCCGGCACCAGCCGAGGCGGTTTCCGCCGGCGTGGCCAGCACCACCGTGACCTTGCTGCGGTCAGGAGCGTTGATCTCGCTGTCAAGATAGGCGCGAAGACCCTTGCAGACCTGGGAGATCGGAGACGGTGCCAGTGCCATATCAGAGCCGTTTCAAATAATTGCGGCTGACAAAGCCGGTATCGGTCCGGGCCGTGGTCCCGGACCGGGTTGCAGGTGACCCGTTGCTGACCACCACCACATCGATCCGCCCGATCACCAGGTGCGGTGGCTGTTCCTCTGAAGCGCGGGGTGGCGCATAATCCATCGGCACCCCCATCCCGTCTTCTCCGGACAAGGGGGGCACAGGGGGAGCGCTGCGCATGGGTCGCGACGTCGCGCCGACCTCTCCCCATGGGCCATCGCTCCGCTCCGGTGCCATCGTCGGAACCTGCATGCCGCCACCAGCTTGCGGCGGATGGATATTCTCCCCGCCGCCCGCGAAACCGGGGAACGGCACACCTGTGGACCGATGGGCATCCGTGCCCTCCGGTCGTTCGGCTGCCGTTGTCCCCGGTTGTCCCGATCTCAGGGGGGTGACCGGTGCGGAAAAAGAATCAGAAGGGGCGCCCTGACCCGAAGCCCGACTCTGGTACGTTTCTTCTCGTTCGCTAACAAATCGCCCACTGCCTTCTGGGAGTCGGGACTTATGCGTCTGATGAACGGGATCCGATTCGACTGGCCCAGGCACAACAACTGACTGGTGCGTCCTCGATTCGGCGATCATCTCGGCTGCCGTTCTCTTGCCTGGACTTCCATGATTGACCTGTCCTGTTGCCAGTTCGTTCCCTCGATTATCGCCCAAAACGGAAATGATGTCGCGGTTGCCGTTGACATCCTTGGCAGAAAAGTCTGGTTTCTCAACCTCGCTCCCCACTGACAAAGGGTCACCGGCCGGAAGATCGGATTCTCCCACCCCCAACCGGAATGACGCCTCTCGGGACCCACCCTCCATCACTGGAGAAGGCCCCCCCTTCTGAAATCTGAAAATCGTGGTCATGCCGGATGGCGCGGCCGGTTCAAGCGGCTCCTCTTCCGGCGTCTCCACCTCCGGCAGCATCTCGCGGCGCACCCATGTGCCTGGAAGGGGCCTGCGGGCATCGCGGATGGTGTCGTCGAACAAACCCATATCAGCTCACCATGCCCCGACTGTGGTCGATCATCTCCAGGTAGCGCTGGCGCCGGCTGTGCGGCAGGCCCAGGATCTCGGCCTCGCTCCAGTGGTAGTGGAGCGCGATCCGGTGCACCTGCGCGAGGAGGTTATCGCTCTGCCGGCGCACCACCCGGTAGGGATCAAGATCAACGGCCGTATTGGCGCCGCATTCCGGACAACAGGCCTGTACCTGAACCACCACCGCCGGGGCCACCCGTTCCAGAGCAGCCTCCACCGAATCGACGAGGGAACCGTCCACTTCATCCAGTGGCGCGGGATCGCACGCCAACCGCTGCAGCAGCCAGCCGCGTGCCCGATCATCGGGGATGCGAGTCAGTCCCTCCTGGTCACGGCCGGTGGGCAGGCGGAAGCGCAGGGTGCGTCCCTGGTGTTCAACCGTGGCCCAGGGGTAGCCCGCGCCCGCCTCCTGCACCGGCAACTCAGCGTAGTCGAGATGAAAATCAAACCGGGCTGCACAGGCGGTGCAGTCGGCGTGGAACCAGCCGCCGGAAAAGCCGAGATACCGTTCCAGCTCGCGCATGAGGAACTGGCGGTCGGCAACGCACAGGGATGCGGCCCGCTCCTCGCTCATTGGCTGTCCGCCCAACTCCCTCAGGGCCAGGGCCAGGATCCGGGTGACCGCCTCGGGGGTGCTGGCCGCCAGGGCCGCGGTCTCGGTCAAGGCAAGCTCAAGGCTGCCCGACACCGGCTGGAACCGGTACTGCCGCTGCCGCTTTCCCCCTTCGATCAAGCCGCCCGGAAGCTGCATGGAAACCTCCTCTTAGGTCTCGGTCGGCTCGACCACCGCCGTATCGCGCTGCCAGCCCTCGTGCTGCAGGGTGATGGTCTGGATGCCGACCGCGTTCATGGCCCCCGCATCCATCTCCGGCAGGGCCTGATACTCGGACACCCAGGCCCGGAACAGTTTGTAGGAGATGGCCACTGTGCCTTGGAGGTTGAGGACGTTGATGACGATGTCCTTGCGGAAATTCTTGAGCGACATGGCCGCGTCACCCTCGATGTTGTTGACCAGGTTGGCCCAGTTCTCGAACACCGGGTCGTGCGACAAGCCCTGCTCCAGGGTAATGGGCTCGTAGCTGGTGCCGCCGGGGAGAATGCGTTCCTTGCTCGGGTCGCCGGCGGCGCGCCATTTGACCGCCTCGGTCTTGCGCTTGAGGGCGCCCATTTTCTTCAAGCCGGCCACCGGCTTGCCGTCGATCAGGATCTGGAACTTGAAGGTCCGGTAGGGATCGTAACGATGGGCGTTGACAGGAAAGGTGGGAGCAGCCATTTCTATGCCTCCTTATTAGGACTGACCGACTTTTTGCTGGATGCGCACAATGACGAACTCGGCCGGTTTGAGCGGCGCGAAGCCCACCACGGCGATGACCTGGCCGCGATCGATGTCGTCCTGGGTCATGGTGTCGCCGAGGCCGCAGCGGACAAAGTAGGCGTCCGAGGCCTTCTGGCCCTGAAAGGCGCCGGCGCGGAACATACCGTCCATGAAGGCGCCGATGTTGGCCCGGAGCGAGGACCACAGCCGGTGGTCGTTGGGCTCGAACACCGCCCACTGGATGCCATTATAAATGCTGCTCTCGATATACAGGGCGGTGCGGCGCACCGGCACGTAGCGCCACTCGGGATTGGCCCGGGTGGACAGGGTGCGGGTGCCCCAGACCACATGGCCGTAGCCGGGCATTTTGCGGAGGCAGTTGACTCCCTCGGGATTGAGCTGATCCTGATCGCCGTCCTCGACCACGTACTCCAGGGCGGCCACGCCGCGCACCGAGGCCTCGACCCCGGCCGGGGCCTTCCATACGCCCCGGATGCCGTCAGTCCGCGCCCAGATGCCGGCAGCAAAGGACGAGGGTGCCACGCTGAGGGTGGTCGGGGCTGTGGGGTTGGTGTCACGGTTGTAGAAGGGATTGGACACCTTGATCCACGGATAGTAGAGCACGCTGTAGGTGGAGGTCGGCAGGCTGAGCGCGTTGACCGTGGCCCCCTGATCGAGTTCGTGACCCGGAGGCGGATCGATGAGCAGCATGCGGCTGCCCATGCTTTCGCAATGGCTGAGCGCGGCGTTGACCACCGGATTGCCGGTGCCGTCCTTGGGCATGTACTGGCCGGGCAGAAGCACGATGTTGACGTCGCGGACCTTTTTCAGTTTGGCGAAGAAATCGGTGTAGTCATCGAGGCCGGGCTTGGCGCCATCGTCGCCGCCGGTCAGGGCCTGGAAGGTGGGGGTAGCCACCGTGCCCATGCTCGCCGGCACCACATCCTCGGTGCCGTGCTTCTCGGTGCCGCCCGCCGCCTTGCCGAGCTTGAGCGCGGTGGCCAGGGCGCCCGGCCGCACCATCACCGCCGAGGAGGCGGACTTTTTGCCCGAGGTCAGGGTCAGCACATTGGTGGCAAAGGCGCAGGTAAAGCCGACATAGTTGGGTCCCAGGGCCAGGACCTGTTGCTGGATCTCGGCCGCCACCTCGGTGCCGTCGTAGGTGCCGCCGGGAGCCGGGCCCAGGGTGATGGTCTTGGCGCCCAGATTGTCGATGTTGAGGGTCAGGGTCATACCCTCGACGATGCCGGCCCAGGCCAGGCCGGTCAGGTCGCCGGAAACGCTGGTCGCCTTCTTGTACAGGCTACTCAGACCGGCGGGCAGGGCGACGGTGATGTATTTCGAGTTGCCGCCCACCATGGCCAGCACGTAGGCCGGATCGGAATCGTCCATGGACAGGCCGGTGAATGCCTCCACCACCTCGCCGTCCTGGCGCACCAGCAGGTTGAAGTGGTAGCCGTCGGCATCGGCCAGGGCATTGACGCTGAGGCGGTCGCCCGCCTTGCCGCTGCTCTTGGCGCTGATCACCAAGACGTTGTCCGAGGCGGCTGCCCCCCGGCCGACCATGGTGTCCGCGGGCAGGGTGGAGGCTTTGGCGTCCTTGGCCAGCCGTCCGATGTAGGCATCCCGGCCACCGTTGAGGAAGAAGTAGAAGGCGGCAAGGCCCAGGTGATCGGTGTCCGACTGGATTTCGCCGAAGCCGGCCTTGTACTCGTCCCAGCTGTGCACCAGGGTCGGTTCGCCGATGGGGCCCGCCGTGGCATAGCCGATCAGGGCGGCCACGCTGGTGGACACGCCTTCAATGGGTTTGGCGCCGCTGGGGATCTCTTCGATATAGACGCCGGGATGAAGATAGGTGGCCATAGGTCTGTCCTCTCGGTGAAAAAAATGTTTTTAGGCCCGCGGGCTGCCAGGAGACCGCCCTTTGCTTTCCGCCCGCCACGGCCCGCACATCAACCCCTGATGGAACACTGACGATCACATTCCGTGCACCCACCCACGGAGCAACTCGGCGGTTCCCCGAGGGAGTGGCATCAATAATTACTTGAATCCATTCAAAGAACCAGATTTTTAAATAGTTAAAAAACGAATAGGAAATAGATAGAAAATCTATTCACAAAAACGAACAGCATGGAGAGAGGGCTAGTAAGCCGCTGAATTACTGTCGGTCCAGCGGAGCGGTCGGAACAGGGAAAGCGAAGAGTACCAACATCCCACAAGGGGGAGGGGCGGCGGCCGTTTTACCGCAGCGAGAGGAGGCGGGCGAGCAGTTCGCTGTCGCCCAGATCATTGTTTTCGATGAGCGTTGCCTGGAGATAGGTGGTCCCGAGCCAAAGTAAAAACCGCTCGATCCGTTCCGAACGGAGCGGATCGATCCCCATGTAGCGATCGAAATAATCCAGGGTGCCGCGACGACGGCGGCCTGCCAAGCGCGCGGCCCTGGTGGCATGGTCAATGTCGAGGACCACGGTGCGGGCGCCGGTGGCTGGAACAATCCTGCGGAGCGACCGGTCAACCAGGAGCGGCAGTCGGATATCCTCGACCCGCTCGAAGCGATGGCCAAGGGCAAAGGCCAGCAGGCGAAGGGCAGTGTGGCTGACGACCATGACCGTTCCGCTCGCGGGTGGCTGGAAACGGCGAATATCCCACCAGATAAGCAGGGCGCAAACATACGGCAGTACCGGGAGATGCAGAGGCAGGATGGCCAGGAAGAGCCGTTCCATCCCAAGCCGCAGGCGGCTTTTGTGCTCCGAGCTGCGCCGGCGGTCGGGCCGGGCGCTGAAGGCCCCCCGGCGCCGCTCCAGCCGGATGCCATCCTTATGGGCGGCATCGGCCAGCACATTGGCGCAGTGATCCTTGCCGGCCAGGTCGGTTCCCACAATCAGCAGGGTGGGCGGTAACGAATTCAAGGTGTTATCCTTCGAAACATAAAAAAACCGACGGTTCAGGGGCCGCAGCAGCGCTTGAACTTCTTGCCGCTGCCACAGGGACAGGGGCTGTTGCGGCCCACCTTGTCGGCGCGGCGGTCGGGCCCATCCTCGACCAGTTGGCCCGCCACATAGAACCACTGTCCCTCTTCACATACAAATCGGCTGATTTCATGAAGATGGATCAAGCCATCACCGGTACGGGCGGTGGCGCGGAATTCAACCACCCCTTCGCCATCTTTCTCTCCCCCCCTGTCGGTGCGCAGGATCACCAGGTCGCACCAGGCGGGAATGGTGGTTGAATCAATGGTCGACGGGCGGGTGGAAGGGTGCCAGGTGGCCAGCAGGTAGCCGACCGCGGCTCGAACATAGGCGGTGTAGCGCGAGCGCATCAAGGCCAGGGCGGTATTCGCCCTGCTTCGCCCGGAAAGAAGAGGCTCGCAGCAGTCGGCATAGACGACACCGGAACCGCAAGGACAAGAGGTGAAAGGATGCATGGTTTTCGAATCAGGCAAGGTAGGGGGCAAAGGTTCTCTCTATTTCTACCGGATCCTCGGGGAGTGCGCACCTTCCCAGGGCTCAAAAAATGCATTTTCTTGAAATCTAACCCATGAGGAGAGTTTGCGCACAAAATCTCTCCGGAAGACAAGCGCGTCTTGAATAGTGTCTCCGATCAGTTGCGGTGGCTCTCAACTGGTGCCCCGATGTTTATACAAAAAATCCCCTTGGCGTTGGCAGCCAAGGGGATAAGGATCGGCCTGCAAACCGATATGTTGGGAGGTATCGATCAGATGATCGGTTTCATGGCGCTCATGTGGGAACGCAGTTCCTCGCCCACCTGCTCGACCACGGTGTAGCGGATGGCGGCGTTGATGCCGATCAGCTCGATGTTGTCCACCGAGTTGTCCTTGACTGCGAGTCCCTTGCCGATTACGTCGGTATCGACGTTCTTCATGAAATCGGCCAGCAACGGCACCGCCTGGTGGGCGAACAGGTAGCAGCCGTATTCGGCGGTATCGGAGATGACCACATTCATCTCGTAGAGCTTCTTGCGGGCGATGGTATTGGCGATCAACGGCACCTCGTGCAGACTTTCGTAGTAGGCGGACTCCTCCTTGATGCCGGCGGAAACCATGGTGTCGAAGGCCAGTTCCACGCCCGCCTTGACCATGGCGATCATCAGGATGCCGTGGTCGAAATACTCCTGCTCGCTGATCTCGGCATCGGTGGACACCGCTTTCTCAAAGGCGGTCTCGGCGGTCTGGGCGCGCCAGGTGAGCAGCTTCTTGTCGTCGTTTGCCCAGTCCTCCATCATGGTACGGGAGAACTCGCCGCTCATGATGTCGTCCATGTGCTTCTCGAACAGCGGCGTGAGGATCTCCTTGATTTCCTCGGAGAGATAGTACGCGCGAATCTTGGCCGGATTGGACAGCCGATCCATCATGTTGGTGATGCCGCCGTGTTTGAGCGCCTCGGTGACGGTTTCCCATCCGTACTGGATCAGCTTAGAGGCGTAGCCGGCATCAATGCCGCCTGCGACCATCTTGTCGAAGCAGAGCAGGCTTCCGGCCTGAAGCATGCCGCAGAGGATGGTCTGCTCGCCCATGAGGTCGGATTTGACCTCGGCGACAAAGGACGACTGCAGCACTCCGGCCCGGTGGGCGCCGGTGCCGCAGGCATAGGCCTTGGCAATGTCCCAGCCCTCGCCCTTGGGATCGTTCTCGCGATGGACGGCGATCAGGGTGGGCACGCCAAACCCGCGCTTGTACTCTTCGCGCACCTCGGTTCCGGGCGATTTGGGGGCGACCATGATCACGGTCAGGTCCTTGCGGATCTGCATGCCCTCCTCAACGATGTTGAAGCCGTGGGAGTATGAGAGACAGGCACCCTCCTTCATCAGCGGCATGACCGCGGCCACCACCTTGGAGTGCTGCTTGTCCGGGGTGAGGTTGATCACCAGATCGGCGGTGGGAATGAGCTGCTGGTAATTGCCGACGGTAAAACCATTGCTGGTGGCGTTCTTCCAGCTCTGCCGTTTCTCGCTGATGGCCGAGTCACGCAGGGCATAGCTGACGTCCAGGCCGGAGTCGCGCAGGTTGAGGCCCTGGTGCAAGCCCTGGGCGCCACAGCCGACGATGACGATCTTTTTTCCTTTGAGCTTGTCAACACCATCGGCGAATTCCGAGGCGTCCATGAAGCGGCATTTGCCCAGTTCTTCCAACTGCAGGCGCAGCGGCAGGGTATTGAAATAGTTCTGTCCCATGTTGTGTTCCTCTTTTGTGTGTGAAATGAAGAGTCGGTCGATGTTCCGCCCATCGCGCTCAGGGAGGCACGCTTCCTTCCTGCTCGTCGTTGCGGATGGAGGGGTTTCGGCCGTTTTTCCGGCAGACGATGGACTTTGTCCTGTTTTTATCCAGCCACAGCATACCCGATATTTTTGTTGCGAAAAGTGATTTATTTGCAACCGGAACTTGCATAAAATGCAATATCGGCCCAGCCTGGACGCTGCACCGCCTCATACCATAGATCTCCGCTCTTTTCCGCTAGTTTATGGATATCCACGCCATCAAAATCTTTAACCATCTCGCCCGGACACTCCACTTTGGCCGTACCAGCCGGGCCTGCAACCTCACCCCCTCGGCGCTGACCCGCACCATCCAGCGCATCGAACAGGAATTGGGCACTCAGCTGTTTCTGCGGGACAACCGGCGGGTCGCCCTGACCCCGGCGGGCGAAATCGTCAGGCGCTATGCCGAGGAGGCGGAGCAACGGTGGCAGCGGTTGCTGCAGGAATTGGCCGGCGACCAGACGCTGCGCGGCGAGATCTCCCTCTACTGCTCGGTCACCGCCGCCACGTCGATCCTGCCCCGTATTCTCCGGGCCTTTCGTGCCGCGCATCCCGGGGTGCAGATCAAGCTGCAGACCGGTGATGCCGCTGAATCCCTGGACAGGCTGCGCAGCCGCGAGGCCCAGGTGACCATCGCCGCCTTGCCCGGACAGTTGCCGCCCTCGGTGGTGTTCATCGAGCTGGCGCGGACCCCCCTGGTGTTTATCGAACCAGTGGACGGCGCGACCCGCCGGACCGACAGCGGCGGCACCGACTGGTCCCAGACGCCGGTCATCCTGGCCGAGCAGGGTTTAAGCAGGGTGCGCATCGATCGCTGGTTCAAGGAAAAGGGCATTCAGCCCAACATTTATGCCGAGGTGGCGGGCAACGAGGCCTTGCTGGCCATGGTCAGTCTGGGATGCGGGGTGGGAGTGGTTCCCGGATTGGTACTGGAAAAGAGCCCCTTACAGGAACAGGTGCGTATTTTCGAGGTCGTGCCGGTCCTGGCCCCGTTTATCATCGGCGCCTGCACCCTGGAACAGCAGCTGGCCAACCCGGTCATTCGGGCCTTCTGGACCACGGTCCACCAGGAGAACAAGGAAGGAGGCGGAGTGGAAAATCGCCCGATACCGGCCCATGGGCCGGTATCGGGCGATAGCTAGCGGCTACTTCTGGGTATTGGGCACCAGCAGTACCGGGATATGACTGAAGCGGGAAACACGGCGGGCGGTGGTCCCCATGAGGGCACTGCCGAGAAAGGAGCGGGTCGAGGTCCCCATGACGATCATGTCGGCCTGATGCTTCTTGGCCACTTCCAGAATCTCCTCGCTGGGATTGCCGCTGGCCACCAGGATCTCGGTCACCGGCGTCCGGTCGAGACCAAAGGAGGCCAGCTCTTCCTGGCAGTAGGTGTCGAGCCGCTGCTTCATGACGGCAAGCACTTCCCTGGCCCCGTCCCGATTGATCTTTTCCGCTGTCTCTCCGGACAGATAGTTGGCGATGATCGCGGTGCCGGTGGTGCCGAGCGGTTCGACCACATGCAGCATCAGCAAGCGGGCATCGTAACGGCGGGCCTGACTGACCGCCAGGCGAAAGACGGGACGGGTATTTTCCCCCAGATCCGTGGCGTAGAGAATGGTTTTGATATTCGGGGCTGGAACCATCTGTTCCTCCTGTGCGGTGGCCGGCTCTCCCCGTCGGTCTCCCTCGGCCGACGGTTGATCCGGTTGTTTGATCGGTGTGAGGCGATTTGGGTACGCACCTGCGGTGCCTGCGGCGCAACCAAGCGAGGTTGTCAGACAACTTGCAGATATTACAAAACAATCATTACAAGAACCACATCCAGTCTGTCAAACGGTTTTTTGCTGTCAACGCGATCCATGCTGCCCCGTTGTGGCACCATGGATGGGCCTTTTCGCGCAAAAGCGGCCACGCTCAGCCGACGAGTTTTTTGCTGCCGCCGCTCACCCCATCGAGTACTTCCAAGAGCCGCCGTTTGGCCTTGTGGGTTCGCCGCAATTCAGCCAGCAGGGCCCGCCATTCGTCCATCCGGTTGCCGGCTTCGTAGACTTTGCGCATGAGCCGGAGAAAACCACCGGCCTCGACATAGGCCCGGGGTTTGACCTCGGCGATCAACCGGTCGACATTTTCCCGCCAAATGGCAAGCGCCACCTCGGGATGGGTCCTGAACACGGCCTTGGCCACTTTTTCGCCCACGAACCAATGGGTGCGACTGCCTTTCTTCATGGCCTGATACAACCGCATCACGTCATCGTACCGTTTTTCAGCGATGGCGATATCGATCAGCGTTTGCCTGTCCGGGAACGGTCTGCCCCCCTCCTTGCCCGCTGGATAGGCAACTTCTGGATCGGGCAGCGGCCAGGGAGGCAGGTTGTCCAGTTTTTCCCCCCGATCAGGACGCTGGCCGGTCTGGAGATAGGCAAGGGCCAGCTCGCGCAGCTTCGGCCAAACACCAATTTTTTCCGCGGCCTTGCGCAACTCGCGGTAGGTTTCCAGCGAGGCATGCCCAAAGAAATCCTGCGCCCGGTACGCGGCCACTAGGCTGTCCTGCCGATCAGCTGCAGCCATTTCCCTGAGTCGTTTTTGCAGGCATGCGGCAATGCCAGGGGCTTCGGTGACCGTCCGGTCAAACCCCCGGACGCACCATTGCCGTGCCTGTTCCCGTTTTCCCGCCAGTACGAGCCGATCCACCAGCTGCTCGTAATTGCGGCTGACATCGGCCTCCTGTTCCAACAGCTGCAGAACCTTTTCCGCTTGACCGCCTCGCTCGTAGGCCTTGATCAGCCAGCCGATCAGCCGGTTGCGTCGGTAGGTGTCGGCAAAATGGACGGTCTTGGGCCTGTCGAGCCCTTGCAGCCGCTCCTCGAGGACTGCCGCCGCCGCCTGCCAATCGGTTACCGTATACGCGGGATCGGCTAAGATCTCTTCCCCGGAGTCGAGCAAGGAAAACTCGTCAGCCAGCATCCGCTCGATCACCCACAGCAGCTGATCGGCTCGCTTCAATGACGACTTCGGTACCGCCTGCAGCACAATCTCCAGACAGGCGCTCAAGGCGCCCATGGTTTCGCCCTCGTCATCGGACTGCGCGATCTGCTCCGTACCCAGCCGCCACAGGGTATTGCCCAGGTCGAGCAGTTCGTCGGCATGGCCCGCATCGAAAAGCGCTCGGAACTGCTGCCGAACATGGCTGTAATCGGGGAGGCTGGCTTCGTCGCTCCACTGGTTGCGCCAGGCGGGTTCATCGGTCAGGCGGCGGATCTCCTTGTGCAGAGATCGGACCAGCGGCCCGATCTGGCCTCGACTCAACTGATCCGCCTCCAGTAATCGCCTCTCGACCGCCGGAAACTCCCTGGCTAAGGTGACAAGCAGGTCGTGCAGTTCCTCCCAGCTCTTGCCCACCAGGATCTTGCGCACCTTCGACGGACCGGCGCGTTTGACCGTGCCCCCTGGATCCGCACGATCAGCTGCATCCTCGTTTGGCTCTTTTTTCAATTTTCGATCCTGATCGCCCATGAGGATGTGGCCGAGCTCGCTGTCCTCGTCAAGCATCGGAAGTTCTCCCGTGTCATGCACGGAACGCGCCGCCGCCAGGATCACCGCCGCCGCGTGCTTGCACGGTCCCTGATCATAGGGACAGGTGCACAACCATCCGTGCATGCCGGATGGGTCGAGGTGGACCAGGGTGGCGTACTTCTCGGTCCCCTGGACCCACGCCACCAGCTCGTTGTTTGCGGTTCGATGCAGTTCCTCCACCCGTTGGACATAACCTTTTCCCCGGGTACGGATTGCTTCTCCTGCCCATTGGTCAAGGTCGTCATAGGTAAGCTGACCGAGGATGGCGTTGAGGGTGTCCATGGTCGTCTCCTTGTGAGAGGTGCAGCGATGACCGGCGGCTTTGTGCGCGTGCCAGGCCCATCTGCCGCCGGATCTCCTTCCCAGTCATGGGAAGGGAGATGGTTGTATCCAACCGGACTTGTATCGGAAAAACAACCGGAAATTTTCAACCGCCCCAAAAGGGACCACCCACCCCTTGTTGCTCACGACGCGTCTTGTCAGCCGGTTCAACCGGACGCCGTTGTTCTCGGGTCGCCTGGGCGTGGTGTGCTCAGCGCGCATTTCGCGGCCACTGGAGCAGTTCTTTTTCAGTGATGACGATATCCATGGGGATATCATAGGGAAAGACCGGAAGTCGCTCGACCACTTGCAGGGAGAAGGCCAGGCCGATTCTGCGGGCCTGAGCGGCGGCTCCGGAAAGAAAGCGGTCATAATAGCCGCCTCCGTATCCAAGGCGATATCCCTGTCGATCAAAAACCGCGCCGGGCACCACCACTATTTCAATGGTTTCCAGGGGCAACAGTCTGCTGGGGATCAGGGCAGGAAGCGGCTCGGGAATGCCCTTGTAGCCGGGGGCCAGATCCGCGTCTGGATCGGTGATCGCAACGGCTGCCATCCTCGATTGGTCGGGTCGGGTCAAGGGCACGCTGACCGTCTTTCCCGCCCGCAGACAACGGCGGATCAGTTCCGTTGTTTCGACCTCGCTGTGATAGTTGCAGTAGATGAACAGGTGGTTTGTGTCGCGGAAAACGGGCAAGGCGAGCAGAGCCTCGATGATTTGCAGGCTCAGCCGCGTTCTTGCCACGGGCGAAAGAAGACTCCGCTGAGCAAGAAAACGGCTCCGCAGTGCCTGTCGATCAAGTGCCTGGGGGGTGCTCATCGGTGATGCGGAAGGATGAAAAAAGGGCGGCACCCATAAGGATACCGCCCATTGAGTCGTTGTTGCTGCCCACCGATTTACATCGGCAGAAGCAACTTGTTGGTGTCCTCGTTCCAGGTCACCACCAGATACCACAATGTCGAGAAACCAACGATCAAGGCCATGGTATACCCATATCCCATGACATCAGGCAGATATACATAGCTGCCGAGATAGCCGTTTTCCTCGAAATTGAAGGCTGAAAACCATGCCACCATCAGGGAGTTGGAAATCGAGAAAAAGGGCACACATACCCACAGTTTGATCTGTCCCTCGCCAACACGCCAGAGCGCACCGGAACCGCAACCGCCCGCCAGCATCGCCCCCAGGCCGAAGATGAAGCCGCCAACCACGCCACCCCAACCAAAGGTGCCGCGCACATAGTTCATCGGATCGAGCACCGGATCGCCGCCAAGACGGGTGCCCACGCCGTATTTGAGGACTGCGGCGCCCACGGCGACAATGACGATCGACAGGGCCACGGACTTGGCCATCTTGCAGTCACCGGTCATATGCGGTTCGCGGAATCCCTGGATCATGCACCAACGGCCGCGCTGCATGGTATAACCAAGGCCGACGGCAATCAGCAGAATGCCGGACAACGAAGTAATATATTCGACAAAGTCATCCCCATCGAAGGTGGCGTAGTAGTTGGCACACCATATCACGCCGACCACGCCGGCAACACCGAGCACCCATTGAATGGGATACGGAATATTGAGGGTAAAGGATCCCCCTCCGCCCCAGGTGATGAGTTCCATCTCTTTATACAGGAGCCAAAGGCCGAGCAATACACCGGGAACCAAACCGATCCACATGGCAAAACCGTTGGCGGCGAGGTTGCCGATGGCGTTGTACATACCGCCGACATTACACCCACCGGCCAGGGCCGAACCGATGCCCATGAGCACACCGGCGATCATCGCTTTGACATACTCACGAACCGGCGGAAAACGGAAGGCGAACTGACCGCCAAGGCAAGCGGAAATAAAGGCGCCGCCGATGAATCCCAGACCGATGACCGAGCCAGTGTTGAACAGGAAGGATTTGGTCAGAATCTTTTCGCCGTCCTCGTTGACAAACCCGACCAACTCGGCCAGATCACCGTTGAATATGCCGGCATGCCACAGCATCCAATCGCCCCAGTTACGGATGGCGCCGACCGCTCCCCAGGGACGCCACCAGGCCATGATGAGGATGCTCAACAGGGCGACAATGATGCCAGTGAGTGTGGGATTCCACTCCTCCTGACAGAGCACCTTGTACAAATGTCTAATCTTTTGCCACAAAACCTTCACGTCTTCCATTCTTGCACAGCCTCCTTGTCCCTTTAATGATAATGGCACCTAACGCAAACTTCTTAAAAATAGGCATCTTTTACTATAAATGTGCAAAAATACCGTTGCCCATGTATTTTGTCAATAACGGCAATCTATTTGCTGGATAATATATAACAATTTGTTTTTATTGTATAAAAAAAATGATTTTCGCTTCAATTCTGAAGCCTCATTCAATTTTTGTTTCTAACTTGACAACCCAGGCTTTAATCTATAAACTAAATTGTCTTTTTTTCATGTATAAAATGGTCTTTTTAACAAAGCATTTCCTTAAGGAGAACCCACAATGAGTGACGTAAAAGTAGCCCCTGAAGGTCTGGATGTCGCCGCTGTTCTGGATGCACGTGGTCTAAGCTGCCCCATGCCGCTCCTCCGCACCAAAAAAGAGATTGGCAAGATCAGCTCCGGCCAGATCCTGCACATCCAGGGAACTGATCCCGGTTCCCGTAACGATATCCCCGGTTGGTGCGAGCGTGCTGGTCATGAGTATCTCGGCGAGAAGGAAGAGGCTGGCTACATTAGCTTTTTCATTAAAAAAGGATGATCATTCCATCGTCACTGTCCTTTTGAAGGAGGAAAAAGCCCATGGCTGCCGATCCAAATAAACTCGGGATTTTCGTTACCTCTCCTCAGCATATGCGTCACATCCTTGGCATCACCAAGGCTGCGGTACGCGCCGGAAAAAAGGTAATGGTTTTCTTTACCTATAAATCCATCCACCTGACCAAGAATCCGCTGTTCTATGAACTGACCCAGCTGTGCGCGGTCGAGGACATCGCCATCTGCGCGGACAGTTATATCTGTGAAGGATTTGATAACGTCAACGACATTCCTCGTGGTCTGATCGACAAGCAGATGCGGACCCAGGCTTTCCATGGCGCCATTCTTGACGAGTGCGCCAAGTATATCGTCATGTAAGGAGAGACGGAAATGGAATCATTGAAAGTGTACATCCTGATCGCCAACCGTGTATACAATGACGGTATCCGCTCCGGTCTGGGTCTTGCCGTTGAGAATCATTATGCCTTCCCCGTAATTATGAACGGTGAATTTCCACGGTTTTCCAACTATATGTCGGAGAACATCGCCTGGATCTCCGACATGGAAGGCCAGGTCTACAGTTGCGGTGCCGAGGCTCCCACCGACCTGCCGGAAGGAACCGAGATCGCTAACATTTCTCTGGAAGAACTCGGCGAGGCAATGCGAGAAGCCGATTTTATCATTCCCTATGGTCTTCCCAAACAATCCCACGAGCCGCCCGCTGCTTGTAGCGAATAAAAGGAGCACACTATGAGTGGTGATACCATGAAAATACTGCAGGTTTATCGATCCGAACCCACCGAGGATGTCAAAAAATTGGTTGAGATTCTCAACCGTGACCGGGTAGCCGACGAGTTCAAGCTGTACATCGGCGAACCGAACTACGATATTCTCGTTCAGAAAATTTTCGCCAACGACAAGACTGTTTGCTGGTGGTAATTCTTCCCCTTTAGACTGAAACATGCTGTGAACCCTGCCATTGCGAGAATGGCAGGGTTTTTTATTTTCAGGCCTTCAAGACGCCGCGAGAATGGTTTCCATGAGACGATCATGGAATATCGGTCGAAAGGGACGTATTTTTATATTTTCCCGAGAAGGATGAACACGGTTGGTCAACAAGACGATAATAACCTCCTGTTCGGGATCGATCCAGAACGAGGTGCCGCTGAACCCCAAATGGCCGACGCTGTGTGCCGAAAACAAGTGCCCGCTGCTCGAACGACCCGGGGTGGGTGTGTCGAAGCCCAGGCACCAGCTGCTCGACTGGTGCCGACGGGTCAACGCCTCCCGTAACAAAGCATTGGCAAAGGCCGGATGACTGTTCCGCCCTTTCCATATATCTAGCAGTCGTTCACACAGGCGCATAACGGCCTCAATCGTGCCAAACAGACCGGCATGCCCCGCCACCCCTCCCATCAACCAACAATGTTCGTCATGCACCTCTCCCTGTAACAGTCTCTGCCGCCAGAGGCATTTTTCGGTGGCCGCGATGGTGCCGGTGTGTTCATCGGTCCACGTTTCGTTCAGCGGCCGAAAACGCAGCGTTGAAGATATCTGCAACGGTTCTGTGATCACCGTGCTAAACAGGTGATCAAGACGGGTTGCTGTCGTGTGCTCGATGAGCCATCCCAGAAGCATGAAGCCGAGATCACTGTACACGCAGGTCGATCCCAGCGGATAGTCGATTGGTTCCCGAATGATTTTTTCCAACAACAGTCCTTTGTTTCGTGGCGATTGACGGGGATTAAACTGGGCAAAATAGGGCTGATAGGCCGGTAATCCCGACGAATGCTGCAACAGATGCCGTATTGTGATGGCTTCTTTTTCCGGCTCAAGGTCAGGTGCAAGGGGGGGCAGCCCTGACTGACACAACCGCATCTGTCCCGTTTCGAGTAAATGCAAGACACAGAGGGTGGTGCATAACGGTTTGGTCAACGAGGCCAGGTCAAAGAACGTTTCCGCCTTCACTGGCTGGCCGTGCGCATCGCTTCTGGTCCTTCCGCCACTGAACCAGGATCTGGAGCGGACCCCATGTCGTGTAACACTGACCGCTGCGGAGACCCCGCAGAATACCCCTTCTTCGAGACCCTGGCGACAGAGCTCGGACAGCTTTCTATTTATTTGATTTTTCATTTTTTTAAAGCTTCTTTTATCAAACAATTTGTTTGATCTTTCGCCTCTTTTCGAGTATTTTTGATTAGTCAGCAATTTGTTAATAACACTGTTAAAAATATGTGTTTTTTCTTGCTGAACAATGAAATTTTGCTACTTCCACCTCTGTTCACCAAACAACACAACGTTCGCCCACATTGTTTTTAACATAAAAAATATTTTAAAAACAAACCATTACCTATTTAGTTCACATCTTCACACCATTAATAGCAACAACAACATTCTTCTAAAAAAAGGAAAGTTATTATGGCCTTCCATTTTAATATAGGCAGGGATGACCTGCTTAAAGCCATTGGTGCGCAACAAAATATAACCAATAAAAAAGGGACGCTGGCCATCTTGTCCAATGTCCTTCTTGAGGTTCAGCCCGATCATATTGTCCTAACCGGCACGGATCTGGAGATTGGACTGAAACAAAGAGTTCCCGCTGAAGTTCTGGAAACCGGCACCCTGACCTTGCCGGCCAAGAAACTGTTCGAAGTGGCGCGGGAATCCGGTTCCTCGATTCTTTCCTTGAAAGAATTGGACAATAATTGGGTGGAAATCAGCGCAGGCCCCAGCCTGTACCGGTTGGCCGGGATGGTGGCCGACGAGTTTCCTTCCTTTCCTGCCTACAATGAAGAAGCCATGGTGATCATGGAGAGTGTCATTCTGGCCGATTTGGTTGATAAGACCGTTTTTTCCATTGCTCAGGATAAGGAGAACATGTTCACCTTGACTGCGGCCATGTTGCAGAAAGTGATGCAAGACGATCACGTGATGTTGAAAATGGTCACCTCGGATGGACATCGGTTGACTATCATGAGCAAGGAGGTGGAGACATCGCTCGAACAGTTGCATCTCAACCCCATCACCCTTATTCCACGACGAGGCGTTCAGGAAATACGCAAGTTTTGCGAAAACAAAACAAGCCTATCGTTCGGTGTCGAGGAAAAACAGGCCGTGCTGAAAAGCGACGATTCCCTGCTCATCATCCGCTTGATGGAAGGTGATTTTCCTGATTTTCAAGGGTTGCTGAGTGTCCTTTCCAAGGAAAATTCCATTCGTATCGATCGAATTCGTTTTCTGGAAAGCCTCAAACGCATCAACCTTTTCACCGAGGATCTGTTTCATGCCATCAAGATGGATATAGCCGACAACACCATGGTGCTGACCTCGCAAAACGCGGACTTCGGTTCGGCCAAGGATGAATTCAACGTTGAATACAGCGGCCCGCCGTTGACCTTGGGATTTAATTGCCGCTATTTCATCGAGACACTTCAGGTCATGGAAGGAGATGTGATCACCGCCAGCATCAATACCCAGGAAAGTCCCTGTATGATCACCTCGGATGAGGACAAGGGATTTCTGAGCATCATCATGCCGATGAAACTGTAAAGGATTTTATCAGCTCCTTGCAGTATCCCCTATTTTTTTATTGTTCAACGGACAAAGGATGATTTTTCATCATGTGGATCAGATGAGTACGTCCCGAGCCATATATTGTCGCTGAAGAATATTTGCTTCAAAAATTCAGGCAGAAGGAAAAAAGTGAGTGAATTAACAGAAACATCCTACGGTGCGGAGCAGATCAAGGTCCTTGACGGACTGGAAGCTGTCCGTAAACGACCCTCCATGTATATTGGCAACACCGGGGTGGAGGGATTGCATCATCTCATCTACGAGGTAGTGGATAATTCCATCGACGAGGCCCTGGCCGGTCACTGCGATCAGATCAGCATCGTCATTCATGAGGACAACGCGGTGACCGTGGAGGATAATGGCCGAGGCATACCGGTGGACATGCATCCCACGGAAAACATGTCGGCTCTTGAATTGGTCATGACCACCCTTCATGCCGGCGGCAAGTTCGATCATTCCACCTACAAGGTGTCCGGCGGCCTCCACGGGGTCGGCGTGTCGGTGGTCAATGCCCTGAGCGTGCGAACTGTGGCCCAGGTGCAGCGGAACGGCAAAATCTATCGCCAAACCTACGAATACGGCATGCGGACCAGTGAGCTCGAGGTGATCGGGACCAGCGAGCAGACCGGGACCAGCATCTCTTTCAAGCCTGATCCGTCTATCTTCACCGAAACAACGGTTTTTGAGTACGAGATTGTCAAGAATCGGATGCGCGAACTAGCCTTCCTCAATAAAAACATCCATATAACGCTCAAGGATGAACGGGATGGGGCGGAAAACAGCTTTCATTTCGATGGTGGCATTGTTTCCTATGTGGAGTATCTCAACCGCAACCGCACCACGGTCCATCCCGATCCGATCCTCATTTCCGGCGAGCGCGACACTGTTCAAGTGGACATCTGTCTGCAGTATTTTGACGGCTATTCCGAGCGACTGTTTTCCTTTGTTAATAATATCAATACGAAGGAAGGCGGTTCCCATGTGGCTGGGTTTCGAGCCGCCCTGACCAAGTGCATCAACCGCTATGCCAGCGATGACATAATCCCCAAACATCTCAAGGAAAAAATGGGTGGGGACGATGTTCGCGAAGGGCTCACCTGCGTGATTTCGGTCCGCGTGCCCAACCCACAATTCGAAGGACAGACGAAAACCAAGTTGGGCAATTCCGAGGTCAAATCCATTGTCGAGTCGCTGTGCAATGAAAAACTCGGAGCGTATCTGGAACAAAATCCAGCCGTGGCCCGAGGGATTCTCAACAAGGCGGTGGAGGCGGCCCGAGCGAGAGAGGCGGCACGCAAGGCCCGTGATCTGTCACGCACCAAAAGCAACATTTCGGTAATGATGGCTGGAAAACTGGCGGAATGCCAGAGCAAGAATCCGGCCGAGCGGGAACTGTTCATCGTCGAGGGCGATTCGGCTGGCGGTTCGGCCAAGCAGGGTCGGGATAGGGCCATTCAGGCCATCCTTCCCTTGCGCGGCAAAATCATGAACGTCGAGAAGGCCCGTTTCGACAAGATCCTCGATTCCGAGGAAATCAAGCAGTTGGTGGCCTCCTTGGGCACCGGTATCGGCAGCGAGGAGTTTGACCTGGAAAAGCTCCGTTACCACAAGATCATCATCATGACCGACGCCGACGTCGACGGCGCCCATATCCGCACCCTGCTCTTAACCTTCTTTTATCGGCAGATGCTGCCGCTAATCGAAAACGGCCATGTCTACATCGGCCAGCCGCCGCTCTATCGGTTAGGTAAAGGCAAGAAAGAACAGTACTTCCTCAACGAGGAGGAACTCAACGCCTATCTCTATGCCCAGGCCAGCCAGTTGATGCGCATCCGCACCGAGCAGGAGGTGGAAATAGCCGAGGACGAACTGGTGACTGTTCTGCGCAAGCTGTCCGCCTTTGAGCGGGTGGTGGCCTATCTGGAGCGGTTGAACATCCAGGAATCCATGACCCTGTTCCTGTTGGACAGCGATGTCCATTCGGCCAAGCAGTTTGAAAAAAGGGAGTTTGTCGAGCACCTGGCCGAGCAACTGAAAAATCGAGCCTCACAGATCGGTTCCATCCACTCCTGCGCTTGGCGGCCGGCCTGTTTTGAATTCGACGTTACCCTGGCAGGGCAATCGCACATGATGGCTACGGTGGGTCCCAATATCCCGTTGATCAACGAGTATCGGCACGCCCTTGACCTCTATAAAACCATTAACCCCTATTTGAACGGTTCCTTTACCTTGAGCAAAACCGGGGGCACCGGGCAGGAAAGTCAACTCACAGCGGAGAACTGGCATCGGCTGATCGAACTGGTACGCGAGGAAACCTTCAAAGGCAGTCATCTGCAGCGGTACAAAGGGTTAGGTGAAATGAATCCCGAACAACTGTGGGATACCACCATGAATCCGACCAACCGAACCCTGATCCAGGTCAAGATCGATGATGTCGAAGTGACTGACGATATGTTTACCACGCTTATGGGAGACAAGGTCGAACCACGGCGGGAGTTCATTCAAAATCACGCCCTGGAAGTGGCGGATCTCGATATCTGAGTCCACCTGTGACAGATCGGTCCTTTAAGCAAGAAACAACCAGGAATGTACCATGACGGAACCATCAATAGAAAGTAATCAACAGCCCACCATTGCCATCTCCAGGGAGCTGCGTAAATCCTACCTGGATTATGCCATGTCGGTCATCATCGGCAGGGCCCTGCCCGATGTACGCGATGGGCTCAAGCCGGTGCATCGCCGCACCCTCTTTGCCATGCGCGAATTGGGCAACACCTATAATCGGCCCTACATCAAATCGGCGAGGATTGTCGGCGATGTGATCGGTAAATACCACCCCCATGGCGATACCGCCGCCTACGATACCCTGGTGCGCATGGCCCAGGATTTCTCCATGCGCTACCCGCTGGTCGATGGTCAAGGCAACTTCGGTTCCATGGATGGCGATTCAGCGGCGGCCATGCGGTATACCGAAGCGCGCATGACCCGGCTCGATCAGGAGCTGGTAGCCGATCTGGACAAGGAGACAGTGGATTTTGTCCCCAACTATGACAACTCCCTCCAGGAACCGGCGGTTCTCCCCTCGAGGATCCCCAATATCCTCATCAACGGTTCCGAGGGGATCGCGGTGGGCATGGCCACCAAAATTCCACCCCACAACCTCACCGAGGTCATCAACGGCCTGATCGCCCTGGTGGATAATCCGGAAATCACCGTCCATCAATTGATGGAAATCATCACCGGTCCGGATTTTCCCACCGGCGGCTTCATCTGCGGCCGCGCCGGTATCCGCGAGGCCTACGAGACCGGGCGCGGAGTGATTGTCATGCGCTCCAAGACCCATATCGAGCAGCGCGGCAGCCACGGCGAAGCGATCGTCATCACCGAGATCCCTTTTCAGCAGAACAAGGCGGCCCTGGTGGAGAAGATCGCCCTGCTGATGAAGGAGAAACGAATCACCTCGATTGCCGAGATCCGCGACGAGTCGGACCGGCATGGGGTGCGGGTGGTGCTCGATCTGCGCAAGGACGAAATCCCCGATATTGTCATTAATCAGCTGTACAAGATGACCCCGTTGCAGAAAAGTTTCGGTATCATCCTGCTGTGCATCGTCAACAATAAGCCCGAAATCCTCAACCTCAAACAGATCCTGCAGCACTTCCTGGCCCACCGCAAGACCGTGGTTTATCGCCGCACCGCCTTTGAACTGCGCAAGGCCGAGGAGCGGGCCCATATTCTGGAAGGATTGAAGATCGCCATAACCCATCTCGACGAGGTGGTGGAACTGATCAGGGGTTCGGCCAACCCGGCCGAGGCCAAGGAAGGGTTGATACTCCGCTTCGAGCTGTCCGAGATCCAGGCACAAACCATCCTCGACATGCGCCTCCAGCGGCTCACCGGACTGGAGCGTGACAAGATCATCAGCGATTACAACGAGATCCAGGCAAAGATCAGCTGGTTGAAACAGGTGCTCGCCGATGACAACCTGGTGGTGCAGATCATCCGCGAGGAATTCGAGAAGATTCGCGAGGAATACGGCGATGACCGCCGCACCGAGATCATCGACGCCCCGGATGAAATCCTGCCCGAGGACCTGATCACGCCCGAGGAGATGGTGGTGACCGTATCGCACACCGGCTACATCAAGCGCAATCCGCTCACCCTGTATCGGGCGCAACGGCGCGGCGGCAAGGGCGTCAAGGGCATGGTCACCCTGGAGGACGATTTCGTCACCAGCCTGTACACCGCCTCTTCCCTGGATACCTTCCTCTTTTTTACCAACAAGGGTCGGGTGTTCTGGCGCAAGGTGTATGAGCTACCCTTGGCCGGCCGGACAGCACGCGGCAAGGCCATCGTCAATCTTCTGGAGCTGGGCGAGGACGAGAAGGTGGCGGCCATCCTGCCGGTGGCCGATCTGGCCAATATGGACGACACGGTTTCGGTGCTGACCGTGACTAAACAGGGCCGGGTGAAAAAGACCTTTATTTCCGAGTACAAACGGCCGTTGCGCAAGGGCAAGTTCGGCCTGACCATCCGCGATGACGACGAGATTTTGTCCGCGGCCATCACCTCGGGCGATGACGAGATCTTCCTGGTTACCAAGAAGGGACTGTCGATCCATTTTCATGAATCCGATGTCCGGGCCATGGGCCGGTTGGCCGCCGGCGTCAAGGGCATCACTCTGGGCGATGACGACGAGGTGGTGGGGGTGGCGGTGCTGAAAAGCGATGCCTCCATTCTGACGGTTACCGAGAACGGCTACGGCAAGCGCACGGCGGTGTCTGAATACAAACTGCAGAGCCGTGGCGGCAAGGGCGTGTTCACCATCAAGACCAGTGAACGCAACGGCAACGTGGTTGGCGTGCTGCCGGTGGTTGATGAGGATCAGGTGATGCTGGTGGCCAATTCCGGCAAGGTGATCCGCATGCCCATGGACACGGTGCGCATCATCGGCCGCAATACCCAGGGCGTCCGTCTGATCAACCTGGACGAAGGGGAATTGGTGGTCGATATGTCCATGCTCGCCCGGGAAGAGGGCGTGGATCTGGAAGAAGACGATGGGGAGGGCGAATATGAAGATTAACCGAATAGCCATGATCGGCGCGGGCAGTTGGGGCACTGCATTGGCCCTGCTGTTGACGCGGCAAGGGTACCCGGTCACCCTGTGGGACAGGGACGTGGACCATATCCGTCAGCTGGCCAAAGACCGGGAAAACAAACGTTACCAGGCCGGTCATCCTTTTCCGGAAACTCTTCAGGTCAGCGACAATCTGGAGGCAGCCGTCAAAGGGGTGGAATGCGTGGTGATGGTGGTCCCCTCCCACGGCTTCCGCGAGGTTTACCGTCAACTGTATCCAATGCTGATGCCAGGAGCCTTGCTGGTGTCCGCCACCAAGGGTATCGAGATCGAAAGTGGTCAAACCATGACCGGAATCATGCGACAGGAAACCCCGAATGACGGCAAACACCTTCATTTTGGGGTGCTGAGCGGCCCCAGTTTTGCCGCCGAGGTCGCCGATCGTCAGCCCACCGCGGTAACCGTGGCCTTTGCCGATACCGATGCGGCGAAGGCCGTGCAGCATCTCTTTTCCACCGACACGTTCCGCGTGTACTCTTCCGATGACGTGATCGGCCTGGAGATCAGCGGCGCGATCAAGAACGTGATCGCCATAGCCGCCGGCATCTGCGATGGGCTGCATTACGGCCTCAACACCCGGGCTGCCCTGATGACCCGAGGGCTGGCGGAGATTACCCGTCTGGGCGTGGCCATGGGCGGGCAACCACAGACCTTTGCTGGTCTGGGCGGCATGGGTGATCTGGTGCTGACCTGCACCGGCAATCTGAGCCGCAACCGCACCGTTGGTTTGAAACTCGGTTCCGGCTTGACCCTGGATCAGGCCTTGAGTGAAATGAAAATGGTGGCCGAAGGGGTCAAGACCACCAAATCCTGTTTCCAACTGGCCAAGACCCTGGGGGTGGAAATGCCGATCCTGGAACAGGTGTATCAGGTGCTCTATGAGGATAAACAGTGTGCCGACGCGGTTCGAGAGCTGTTTCAACGCGATCTGAAACAGGAATCCCTCTAAAACCGAGACGCACCGAACCAAGGGTAAAATGCCTCAGGCGATCTTGGTGCGCGACCCTTGACCAAGCGAACTCTCGGGGCGGAGGGTGCATGGATCCCGACACCGTCCGCTCTCGTTTCCTATCATTTGTTTTCCATGGAGGTCAGCAATGAAAAAATGGGAGTGTACGGTTTGCGGTTATATTCATGAAGGCGATGAACCCCCTGACGAATGTCCAGTGTGTTCTGCCGATAAGAGCATGTTTGTTGAAGTCATCGAGGACGTCAAGGTCCCCGAGGAAGAAGCCGCTCTTGCCCCGGAATCAATGCCTTCGCCGATGACACATACACCGCCCACCTTTCTTGCCAAGGTGTATGCCTTTACCTCCACCTTGATTCTTCGCCATCATCTCCACCCGATTACCGTGCATACCCCAAACGGTGTTCTGCCCATGGCCTTGATCTTTATCCTGATCACGGTGGGTTTTGGTGCGCCTCTTTTTGAAACCGCCGCTCTCTACAGCTGTGTTTTTGTGCTGCTGACCATGCCCGCAGTCATCTTTACCGGGTATGAGGTTTGGCAGAAGCGGTATCGCGGCGCCTTGACTCCCATTTTCAAGATCAAGATCGGTTCGGCAATTGTGAGCGTTCTCCTGCTGGTGGTCCTTGTTGTCTGGCGAGTTCTTCAACCGGAAATTGTCACCAAGGCGTCATCCGGCCGCTGGCTCTTCGTTCTGCTCGCGATTGTGCTGGTGGGCGCGGTTGGACTCGCGGGCCACATGGGCGGCAAATTGGTCTTTGGCGGACGCAAGGAATGAATTGTGTCTGAGAAAACTTGCTAAATGATTTTTATTCTTATTTACACTTGCCTCTCATCTCCTGTTGAGGTATGGTAGTCACGTTTGGCTGGCACGGGAATGAGTGAAAACCTTCCGTGCCCACGAACGGAGCAGCGACGTCAAGTTTTGCCTATTGAGCGATGCCGGAAAATCGCTTGCAAGGAAAAATCAAACAACACATTGGAGGAAACACTATGGCCACAACAAAAGACAATCTCAAGGAAGCGTTTGCCGGTGAAAGTCAGGCCAATCAGAAATACCGGGCTTTCGCCAAAAAAGCCGAAAAAGAAGGGTTTGCCAACATCGCCAAATTGTTCCGCACCACCGCCGAAGCAGAGCGTATTCATGCTGAAGGACATCTCAAGGCCCTGGACATGATCGCCACCACCGCGGAAAATCTCCAGGCAGCCATTGACGGCGAAACCTATGAATATAAAGAAATGTACCCGCCCATGGTCGAGTTGGCCGTTGCCGATGGGCACAAGGCAAAAACCATGTTCAAGTTTGCCGTCGATGCCGAAGCGGTTCATGCCAACATTTACACCAAGGCCCTTGAGGCGGTGAAAAAAGGGGTTGATCTCGATGTCAGTGAATTCTATCTCTGTCCGGTCTGCGGCTACATCGAACTCGGAGCGGCTCCGGAAAAATGTCCGGTCTGCGGCGCCAAAAAGACCGTGTTTGAACAGGTCGCCTAAGTCCGGCGATCATCACGTCGAGCGAATAAACGACTTACACCCCTCACGGCCGACAAGGCCGTGAGGGGTTTTTTTGTTCATCCGGTTGTATCGAGGCAAGGACTCACTTTGAGTCATTGGATACGGCGCGGCTCAGCACGTTTCCCGGTATCAGCAAGCGCCACAACCAGCTCGATCCGCATCGCCCTTCTCCACCTGAAACTGGAAAGCAGTGGTCGGCCGGAGGGAAAGGTGTTTTTTTCTTGCTCCTCGATTTCCAGAAGTTTAAGAACATCGTCGCCATTACATTTCCGGAACGCCAGCGGCTTTTCTTGCCCTTTTGGATAAAAAAGTCGTCGTGTAGGGCGCCAGTCGGCACACCTCCGCCGTTCACGGACCCCAACCGTTGACCACCGAATTCTATCAAGGAGAAAACCATGCCGAAACGTGACGACATCCACACGGTCCTGATCATCGGTTCCGGTCCGATTATCATCGGCCAAGCCTGCGAATTTGACTATTCCGGTACCCAGGCCTGCAAGGCGCTACGTGAACTGGGTTACCGCATCGTCCTGGTCAACTCCAATCCGGCCACGATCATGACCGATCCGGGCATGGCCGATGTGACCTACATCGAACCCCTCAACGTCGATACTCTGGAGAAGATCATCGCCCGCGAACGGCCCGACGCCCTGTTGCCCAATCTCGGCGGCCAGTCGGCCCTCAATCTTTCTTCCGATCTGGCCCGTCTAGGTATTTTGGAGAAATATGGCGTGCAGGTGATCGGCGTCAACCTGGAAGCCATCGAGCGTGGCGAGGACCGGATCGAATTTAAAAAGGAAATGGACCGGCTCGGCATCGAGATGCCTAGGAGCACGGCGGTCTATTCGGTCGAGGATGCGGAGCGGATCGCGGCCGAGCTGGGGTATCCGGTGGTCATTCGTCCGGCCTACACCATGGGCGGCACCGGCGGCGGCATGGTCTACAACCTGGAAGAACTGCGCACCGTGGCCACCCGGGGGATCGCCGCCAGCCGCATTGGCCAGATTCTGGTCGAGGAATGCGTCATCGGCTGGGAGGAGCTGGAACTGGAGGTGGTGCGCGATGCCGACAACCGGCTAATCACCGTTTGCTTCATCGAAAATATCGACCCCATGGGCGTGCACACCGGCGATTCCTTCTGCGCCGCGCCCATGCTAACCGTGCCGGTCGAACTGCAGCAACGGTTGCAGCGGGCGGCCTACGCCATAGTCGAGTCGATCGGGGTGATCGGCGGCACCAACGTCCAGTTCGCCCACGATCCGGTCACAGACCGGGTGGTGGTGATCGAGATCAACCCGCGCACCTCGCGCAGTTCGGCGCTGGCCTCCAAGGCCACGGGGTTTCCCATTGCTCTGGTGTCGGCGCGTCTGGCCGGCGGCCAGACCTTGAAGGACATGGCTTACTGGCGCGACGGCAGTTTGGACCGCTATACCCCTTCCGGCGAGTATGTGGTGATCAAGTTCGCCCGCTGGGCCTTTGAGAAATTCCGTGGGGTGGAGGACAAGCTTGGCACCCAGATGCGGGCCGTGGGCGAGGTGATGAGTTTGGGTAAGACCTACAAGGAGGCCTTTCAAAAGGCGATTCGCGGATTGGAGACCGGTTGCAGCGGTCTGGGGTTTTACAAGCATCTCAACAGCCTGTCCCTTAAGGACCTCATGGCCCGCTTGGCCGTGCCGACCAGCGAGCGCCAGTTCGTGCTCTACGAGGCCCTGCGCAAAGGGGCGACCGTGGAGGAATTGCACCGACGGACCTCGATCCACCGCTGGTTCCTTGAACAGATGCGCGAGTTGGTGGCCCGCGAGGAGGAAATTCTCGCCCACCGGGGCGGGGAGCTGCCCATCGAGCTGCTGCGGCGAGCCAAGCAGGAGGGGTTTTCTGATCTGTACTTGGCCAAGATTCTCGGCCTGGAGGAACGTGCCATCCGCGAGCGGCGCACCCAGGCCGGCATCGTCGAAGGGTGGCACGCGGTGCCGGTGAGCGGGGTGGAAAACGCCGCCTACTACTATTCCAGCTACAACGCCCCGGACACGGTGCCGGTGTCCGCCAACCCCAACAAAGTGATGATCCTCGGCGGCGGCCCCAACCGCATCGGTCAGGGAATCGAGTTCGACTACTGCTGTGTCCATGCGGCCTTTGCCCTGCGCGACATGGGCTATGAAACAGTGATGGTCAATTGCAACCCGGAGACCGTTTCCACCGACTACGATACCTCGGACAAGCTTTACTTCGAGCCGCTGACCGTCGAGGATGTGCTGCAGATTTACCAGAAGGAAAAGCCACGGGGAGTGATCTGCCAGTTCGGCGGCCAGACGCCGCTCAACATCGCCCGCCAGCTGGAGGAGGCCGGAGTGACCATCCTGGGTACGCCGCCGGCGGTCATCGACATGGCTGAGGATCGCGACCTGTTTAACCGAATGATGGAGAAACTGGGCATTCCCATGGCCGCCGGCGGCATGGCTGTCAACGAAGAGGAAGCCGTTGCCATCGCCGGGCAGATCGGTTACCCGCTGATGGTTCGGCCCTCCTACGTGCTTGGCGGCCGGGGAATGGAAATCGTCTATGATGAGCCGATGCTGCGCGATTACATGGCCGCGGCGGTGGATGTCACCCCGGACCGGCCGATCCTCATCGACCGCTATCTGGAAAATGCCATCGAGGCCGAGGCCGATGCCATCGCCGACGGTACCGATGCCTTCGTGCCGGCGGTGATGGAGCATATCGAGCAGGCGGGCATCCATTCCGGCGATTCGGCCTGCGTCATTCCGCCGGTGGGCATCCCCGAGCACCATATCGCCACCATCCGCGAGTACACCCGCACCATCGCCCGCGAGATGGGCGTGGTCGGACTCATGAACATCCAATACGCGATCTGCGACGACCGGGTCTACGTGCTCGAGGCCAATCCGCGCGCCTCGCGCACCGTGCCGCTGGTATCCAAGGTCTGTGGCATCCCCATGGCCCGCATCGCCACTGAGATCCTGCTTGGCAAGACCTTGCGCGAGTGCCATCTCAGTCAGCGCACCATCCCGCACATCGGTGTCAAGGAGGCGGTGTTCCCGTTCAACATGTTTCCCGAGGTCGATCCGGTGCTTGGCCCGGAGATGCGCTCCACCGGCGAGGTGCTGGGCATGGATTCCTCTTTCGGCATGGCTTTTTACAAGGCCCAGGACGGGGCCAACAGCACCCTGCCGCTCACCGGGGCCGTATTGATCACCGTTAACCAGCGCGATCGCACCGACAAGCTGATCGAGGCGGCCCGGCGGTTGCGGGACGAGGGCTTTAAACTGCTGGCCACAGACGGTACCGCCGACTTTTTGCAGGCGCACGGCATTGAGGCCCAGGTGATCCTCAAGGTGCATGAAGGGCGGCCCAACATCGTCGACGCGGTGAAAAACGGCGAGATTCAGCTGATCATCAACACCCCGTCGGGCAAGCTCAGTGCCCATGATGACTCTTACATTCGCAAGGCGGCCATCAAGCACAAGGTGGCGTACATCACCACCGTTGCCGCGGCCGCGGCGGCCGCCGAGGGCATCGCCGCCCGTCAAGCGGGCGAGGCAACGGTACGCTCCCTGCAGGAGTGGCTGGCCGCAATCGCCTAACCCCCCTCAAACCTTATCCCCTGCCCGAGCCACAAGCGCCATCAATCGAAAGGTTTGTTCAGCCTTGTTCTTTTTGGTGCAGCACGGGCAGGAACCGTTCCATGTAGGCGTTGCTCATCACCCCCAGGCGGACCGCCGCCTGGGGAGTCATGGCGGCGAAGGTGCCCGTGGCACGCACGCACAATGCGCCGTCCTGTGCATGAATTTCGCCCCCTACCACCACCTGCCGCTCGGAAACTGTTTCCGCGATAGTGCCAACCACGGTTAATTGGGTTTCGACCTGCACCGGTTTGAGGAATTCCACGGTCATGGTCTTGGTCACCCCGATCTTGCCCAGCAGATAGATCACCGACCAGCCCATGATTTCATCGAGCAGGGTCGAGAGGACGCCGCCATGCACGGTCCGATCCCAGCCGGCCATGGCCGGGGGCACCGTCACCAGGGAATAGACCCGCTGTTCATCGGTGAGAAAGGTCATGTGCAGGCCGATGGGGTTATTGTCGCCGCAGCCAAAACAGGTCTGGCCGTCCAAGTTGACAATGGTACGCAATGAGGTGGAATCGATCATCAGGTCTTTCTCCTTGAGAGCATGAAGGGCAACGAACCACAGCCCCAGATAACCACCCAAAACCAGCCAGGGCAACATCGAAGCGCCAAGACAACCGGCCTGGTGAGGGAAAAGCGTCCTGCCGGCCGCGCGCCTTCGCGTTTCGCGACACGGTTTCCTGCCTATTAAATATTTGTTTTAACATTGTTTATCGCTTCCTTGGTGCTCCCTGCTCCTGGTCGATTTCTCGTTTTCGCGATTGTCCTTGCGTCCGCGAAGTGGTAAGGAGAGCAGCGTCTACTTGACGCCACCACACAGACAGACAGTTCCATAAACGGAACACGGTGCAAATCCGTGACGGTCCCGCCGCTGTAACCGGAATACAGGGGTCGCACTCCCCGCAAGGGAAGCCACTGATCATGCGGATATGATCGGGAAGGCGCGATCTGGCAGTCTCCGGAAGTCAGAAGACGTATGGAACGGTTCTTTTTTGGGAAGGCGATGGCAAAGGGGGGGAAAGGAGTTTCAACCTTTCAAACCCATTGATTTTTTTCCCGGAAACGGACCATCGCCACGTACGGAGGATACATGAAACCCCAAGCCACGGTTGTTCCCACCTCTTTCCTGTGCCCTCGAACGACTCTCCCGGGTCGATTGCCCAAAGGAGCGCGAGCTGTTTCCGACGCAACGGCACAGCGGTCGCTCTTCGCGCCGAGAGCCGGCTTGCCGCCGGCGAAATAACTCGTTCACCGTCTGATTGATGAATAACCGCGCCCCTCTTGGGCGTGCGCAACGGCCATACCCAATCCAAACAAAGGAACATTCCATGCACCTTCTTCAGTCCACCATGGCGGCAATCCGTATTCCAAGCCAGGCCTTTTACCAAGCAGCCACGCAGCGGCTCGCCGACCAGGCCCGGCCCAAGGGCAGTCTTGGCATTCTCGAACCGCTGGCAGCCCGGTTGGCCGCCATCGCCGCAACCCTGGATGTCCGTTTCCGCCACAAATTCATCGTCACCTGCGCCGGTGATCATGGCGTGGTTGCGGAAGGGGTCAGCCTCTTTCCCCAGGAGGTAACCCCACAGATGGTCTACAATTTTGTCCAGGGAGGGGCCTCGGTCAGCGTGCTGGCGGCCCATGTCGGTGCCAGGGTACGGGTGGCCGATCTGGGTGTCAATCATGATTTTCCGCCGAACCTGCCCATTTTTCATTGCAAGATCGGCAAAGGCACCGCCAACTTCACTCGTCAGCCGGCCATGACCCGGGACCAGGCGGTTCGCTCGCTGGAGGCGGGAATCGAGATCGTCAACCGGTTGGTGGATGGCGAAGGCATGGATCTGCTGGGAACCGGCGACATGGGGATCGGCAACACCACCCCCTCCTCGGCGATCATCGCCGCCTTTTCCGGCCTGCCGGTACAAACGGTGACTGGCCGGGGAACCGGTATCGATGATGTCATGCTGGCCAACAAGATCGCGGTGATCGAGCGGGCCCTGGCCTTGCATCGGCCCGACCCGAACGATGCCCTCGACGTATTGGCCAAGGTCGGGGGATTTGAAATCGGCGGTCTGGCTGGATTGGTGATCGGCGCCGCCGCCAGGGGCGTTCCGGTGCTGTGCGACGGGTTGATTTCCACCGCCGGTGCCCTGATCGCCTGTGAGCTGGCTCCGGCAGCCAAGGCCTATCTCTTCGCCAGCCACAATTCGGTGGAGATTGGCCACCGTTGCATGCTGGAGCGGATGGGGTTGCAACCGCTCCTGCATCTTGATTTCCGCCTCGGCGAGGGGACCGGAGCGGCTGCCGCCATGCCCCTGCTCGATGCCGCCACCCGTGTACTGGCCGAGATCAAGACCTTTCGGGAGGTCGGGATCCACGACGCCCAGAACAAAGGGGACGAGACAAGGGAGGAATCGGTGGGTTCGTTGGAAAGCGTTTCCGCTCAGGCCACCGTGGCACCCTGATAGGGTACCACGGCGGAAGGGAATACGGAGGACTACATCCGCTCCTGGGACCAGTCGTTGTGCTCGAATTCGCTATGGTCGGGTTTGGGCGGTTTGATCTCGGCCATGCGCTGCCGCAGCCAGGTCTGCACCTTGGAGAATTCGGCGGCAAACTCGGCCATGGCCCGACCGCGGTGGCTGACCCGGCTCTTCTCCTCCATGGTCAGCTCGGCAAAGGTTTTGCCCAATTCCGGGGAGTAAAAGAGCGGATCATAGCCGAAACCGGCCTCGCCCCGCCGCTCGGTGAGCAGTTCGCCGTCGCAGCGGCCCTCCCAGGTCAGGGCCGGACCGCCGGGGGTGGCAAGCGACAGCACGCAGACGAAATGGGCGCTGCGGTTGGTCTGGCCTTCCATTTCACCGAGCAGTTTGTCGCAGTTGGACCAATCGGTGGCTTCCGGGCCGGAATAGCGGGCTGAATAGACGCCGGGACGACCGTCCAGGGCGTCGACCACCAGGCCCGAATCGTCGGCCAGGCAGGGCAGGCCCAACACCTTGGCATAGTGCAGCGCCTTCTTGTAGGCGTTGTCGTCAAAGGTTGCGCCGTCCTCCACCGGTTCGGGCATGGGGCCGAAGTCGGCGAGCGATTTGATCGTCACCGGCGCGTTCTTGAGCAGTTCCCGAAACTCCTTGAGCTTGTTCTGATTGCTGGTGGCCAGCACGATGATGTTGTCCATGGTAGTCCTCCCGGCGCCGGATACGGGGCAACGGCGCGCTTTAAAACGATAGATCAGTAAGGTCGCGGCTTGGCTACGCGCTCAAGAAGCTCCCTGGTGTGTTTGTCGTGGACGTTTGCGCAGCCGCTTGTCGTAGCGCTCTTGCTCGCTGTATATGCAGCCGCAGTAGGGCTGACGGTAGAGCCCCAACCGGATCGATTCGTCGATGCCCTCCTGCCAGCCCAGCCGGAAATCTTCATAATAAAAATCGACCCCGTGTTCCGCGGCCAACCGCTGGCAGCGTTCGATGAGCAGCCGGTGGTTCTGGTACTTGGAATAGAGCAGGGTGGTGGTGAACGCGTCAAAATCTCCGGCAGCGGCGGTTTGCACCGCCCGCACCAGGCGCATCTCATAACAGATCGGGCAGCGCTCGGCCTCGTGGAACACCACCTGCCGCAGGTACTCGGTCAAGCCATAGTTTTCGTCGATGGTCACCGGGAACTCGGCCGCCAGACTCAACTGTTTGACCGCTTCCACCCGGCGGCGGAACTCCTGATAGGGGTGGATGTTGGGGTTATAGAACACCCCTTCGACCGCGTGCCCCTGATTCCGTAGCCGGATCAGGGGGTAGACCGCGCAGGGTCCGCAGCAGAGGTGCAGGAGAATCCGCATCACTTGACCTTGAAATGCTTGGGTTCGATGCCGTAGCTGTGGATCTTGTAATTGATGATCCGGAGGCTGGTGTCCAGACTCTTGGCCGCCTTGGTCTGGTTGCCGTTGTTTTTTTTCAGCGCCTCAATAATAAGTTCGCGCTCGAAATTTTCAACCGCCGTGGCCAAGGAAAGGGGCTTGCTGGAATGAATGCTGTCCGCGCTCTGTAGCGAGGGCGGCAGGTGGATCGACTTGATCGCCGGCCCGTCGCAGATCAGCACGGCCCGTTCCATGCAGTTCTGGAGCTCGCGCACGTTGCCGGGCCAGTGGTACTGGACCAGGAGGTCGATGGCCGGGGTGGAGATGCGCTTGATCTGCTTGTTGTTTTCCTTGGCGTATTTTTCCAGGAAATATTCGGCGAGCAGCATGATATCGGTGCGCCGTTCCCTGAGTGGCGGCAGATAAACTGGAAAGACGTTGAGCCGGTAATAGAGATCCTCGCGGAAGGCCATCTCCTTGACCGCTTTTTCCAGGTCGCGGTTGGTGGCCGCCACCAGGCGGATGTCGGTCTTGATGGTCTTGGTCGAGCCCAGCCGCTGGAAGGTGCGTTCCTGGATGACGTTGAGCAACTTGACCTGCACCGCCGGGCTGATCTCGCCGATCTCGTCGAGGAATAGGGTGCCGCCCTCGGCCAGTTCGAACCGCCCCTTCTTGGCTTCGGTGGCGCCGGTGAAGGCCCCTTTTTCGTGGCCGAACAGTTCGCTCTCCAGGAGCGTTTCGGGAAGAGCCGAGCAGTTGACCACCACAAAAGGGCCATCCGCCCGGCTGGAGTTGTGGTGCAAGGCCTTGGCAACCAGGGTCTTGCCGGTGCCGGATTCGCCGCGCAGGAGCACGGTGGCGTTGGAGTCGGCCACCCGATGCACCATGTCGAACACTTCCTGCATGCGCGACGAGTTGCCGATGATCTCCTCGATCCGGTTTTTGGCGGTCAACTCCCGTTTGAGCTTGGAATTTTCCTGGCGCAGGGCCTCCTTCTCCTCGTTGACCCGCTGGATGCGCTGCACCGTTTCGGCGATCAGGCCGCTGACCACGGTGAGAAAGCGGAGATCATTCTCCGACTGGGTGCCGAATCCCTCCTTGTAGACCCGGTCAATGGACAAGGCGCCGATGGATTGCTGGGCGGCCATGATCGGCACACAGAGAAACGAGCTTTTTTTCTTGCGCTCGTCGCCGCGGGTACGGGTACGGTTGAGAAACAGCGGTTCGTCGCCGATCTGCGGCACGATGATCGGCTCGCCGGTGGCCACCACCTTGCCGGTGATGCCCTCCCCCAGCTTGTAGCGGCCGCGCCGCTTGGCCTCGGCGGTGATGCCGTGGGCCACCTCGATCTCCAGTTCACCGGTGGCCGGGTTGATGATCGTGACCGTGCCGTTGTCCATGCCCTTGCGTTCGGCCAGGGAGGTGACGATCTTTTCCAGGCAGTCCTGCAGGCTGGTGGCCGAGGCCAGGTGGCGGGTGATTTCATAAAGGCAGGTCAGGTCGATGAATTCCTGGTCCTGCATGGCATCGACAGAGGAAGTGTTTGTTTTCATGAAATTGAGGAGGTTATTGACAGTATTCCTTTGAAATGGTATTTACGTGCCGTTATGGAGGGATGGCCGAGTGGTTTAAGGCGGCGGTCTTGAAAACCGTTGTGCGAAAGTACCGTGGGTTCGAATCCTACTCCCTCCGCCAGAAACCGATATGCACTCCATGGAGAGATGACCGAGTAGGCCGATGGTGCTCGCCTGCTAAGCGAGTGTGGGGGTTATACTCCACCGAGGGTTCGAATCCCTCTCTCTCCGCCATATAGACAAAGGCTGGTTGGATTGCCAACCAGCCTTTGTTGTTTGTGTTCCAGGACCACGCCATCCTGAACGACCTTCCATCAGGGTGCTAGTTTAACAAGTTTGTACCATGTTCCTGGGTGGTTTACCAGGATAACCTTACATATTATGTAAGAAGTTTTTCTTTTGTGTTGCATTTGTGTCAAGCGAGGTTGTTGTTCCTTCCCGTTGGCTCGTTCTTTTCCGCCCCGTTGTTTTCCGATTCGTCCGTGTCTTGTTCATAGCGAAACAGTTTTGTCAGGGTCTCTCCTCGCACCACCGGCTCTTGCCGCTGAGCGCGCATGTTCCCCCTCCTATCGCCATTCCTTGCGGCGGTTCTGGGTTCGCGCGGATAGCGCGCAGGTCAGCCCTGTTGCAAAGCGTGATTGAGAATGCGGGCAGCAAATTATCAATACCATGATTTTTCTGAATAAAATGTTCAGGTGCGATCGCCTGGCGGCAATAGTGCTTTTCTCGCCGGGGGAATTGTGCCAAACTAAACAAGATAGTTGGGGGACCGAACAGTGCGTGCAGGTTTGCATGGGTGGGTATTCGGTGCATATTGTTCCCAATTGACCAGGATGGAATATGGGCGCAAAGATTCTTGTCGCGGATGATGATTCCCTGGTTCGTCTGGCGATCCAAAAAATTCTCCTCTTCTTTGACCACGAGGTCACCGCCGTGGAATCCGGACGGCAGGTTTTGGAGTGCGTGAACGACGAGTTCGACGTCATCGTGCTTGACATCAACATGCCGGACATGGATGGTTTTGAGACGCTGGAGCGGCTGAACCGGCAACAGGTGGACATCCCGGTTTTGTTTCTCACCGGCGCGGGTTCCATGGATTATGCGGTCAAGGCGATTCATTTGGGGGCCTACGATTTTCTCACCAAGCCGATTGCCGACATCGAACTGTTCCATGTGAAGGTCAAGCAGGCGGTGGAAAAGCGGCACTTTCTCCTCCAGGAAAAGGCCTACAAGAAAAACCTGGAAAGGGAGGTCGAGGCGAAGACCCGTGAGCTGGCCGAAAAGAATCTCCTGCTTGAGCGCTACAGCGAGCACCTGGAACAGGCGACCGTCCAGATCATGTCCAGCCTGCAGGCGGCCATGGAGGAAAAGGACGGCTACACCGCCGGCCACACCCGCCGGGTGACGGAATTGGCCCTGCTGCTCGGGCAGGCGGCCGGTTTTAGCGGCGACGACATCACGGTGTTGCGCCGGGCCTCCCAGTTTCACGACATCGGCAAGCTGGTGATCGATCTGTCCTGCATCCAGAAGCCCGGGGCACTCAGTCCGGAGGAGTGGGAATTGATCAAGAAACATCCCGGAGTGGGGGCGAGCATCATCGAACCGCTGACCTTCATGGATCGGGAGCGGGACATCATCCGTCACCACCACGAAAAAATCGACGGCACAGGTTATCCGGATGGGATTGGCGGCAACGAATTGGACACCCTCACCAGGATCATCACCATCGCCGACAGCTATGATGCCATGACCTCGCGCCGCAATTACCGAAAAAATCTCACCTCCGCCGAAGCGGTGGGTGAGCTGCGCCGCTGCGGAGGGACTCAGTTCGATCCGGAACTGGTGGAAATCTTTGCGGGGGTTGTTCTTTCCGCTTGTTCGCTGTATAAACAGTAGCCGTTTGTTGACAAGTCACAGCCCCTGTTCTTCCATTTGTTGATCAACCATGAAAATTACCCGAGAAGAAGTGCAGCATGTGGCCAAACTGGCCCGGCTTGATCTGACCAGCGCCGAGGTGGATCGCATGACCGGCCAGCTCGACGCCATCTTGTCCTATGTGGCCAAACTCGACGAGCTAGACACCACCGGCGTACCCGTCACCACCCACACGCAGCAGGTGGTCAATGCCTTCCGCGAGGATGAGGTCCGCCCCTCGCTCCCCCGTGAGCGCGCCTTGGTCAACGGGCCGGAGCAGAATGGCGAATCCTTTGTGGTTCCCCGGGTCATCGGCTGAGCGCCGTCCTTCTTTTTCACCCCTTACCATCAAGCGAAGCATGGAACTGTACGCGTTACCCCTGCACGAGGCCCGGCGTCTCCTGGAGACCGGCGAGGTGAGTTCGGTGGCCCTTACCGAATCGGTGCTTGCCCGGATTGAAGCCGTCGAACCCAAAGTTCAATCCTACCTGACCCTGGATCGGGAAGGTGCCCTGCGACAGGCAGAACAGGCCGATATTGCCAGGAAAAACGGGCAAGGCGGGCCGCTGTGCGGCATCCCCCTGGCTATCAAGGATGTGCTCTGCACCACTACCATGCCCACCACCTGCGGCTCCCGCATCTTGGAAAACTTCGTCGCCCCCTACGAGGCCACGGTGGTGACCAAACTGGCCGAGGCCGGTTCGGTGCTCGTGGGCAAGCTGGCCATGGACGAATTCGCCATGGGCTCGACCAGCGAAAATTGCGCCTTCAAAGTACCCCACAACCCCTGGAAGCTCGGCTATGTGGCCGGCGGTTCCAGCGGCGGGTCAGCGGCGGCGGTGGCGGCCGACGAGTGTTTCGCCTCGCTGGGTTCAGACACCGGCGGTTCGATCCGCCAGCCCGCCTCGCTGTGCGGCACGGTGGGCATGAAGCCGACCTATGGCCGGGTGTCGCGCTACGGTCTGGTGGCCTTTGCCTCCTCGCTCGATCAGGTCGGGCCGCTGACCAAGGAGGTGCGCGACTGCGCCCTGATGATGAACGCGATCAGCGGCCATGACCCCAAGGATTCCACCTCGATCAAATTGGACGTCCCTGATTTTACCGCCTCCCTCCAGGACGGACTCAAAGGGGTGAAGATCGGTCTACCTAGGGAATATTTCGTCCAGGGACTCGATCCCGAGGTGGACAGGGCGGTCCGCGACGGCATCCGCATGCTCCAGGAGGCCGGCGCCGAGCTGGTGGAGGTCACCCTGCCACACACCGACTACTGCGTGGCGGTCTATTATTTGATCGCCCCGGCCGAGGCCAGCTCCAACCTGGCCCGCTTCGACGGCGTTCGCTACGGCTATCGCGACCGTTCGGCCGACTCCCTGATCGAGATGTACAACCGCACCCGTTCGCAGGGATTCGGCGACGAAGTCAAGCGCCGTATCCTCATCGGCACCTATGCACTCTCCTCGGGCTATTACGATGCCTACTACAAGAAGGCCTCCCAGGTGCGCACCCTGATCAAGGACGATTTCGCCAAGGCCTTTGCCCACTGCGACCTGATGGTTTCGCCGGTCTGCCCGACCCCGGCCTGGAAGATCGGCGACAAGGCCGACGATCCGCTTGCCCTCTATCTTTCCGATATCCTTACTCTGTCGGCCAACCTTGCCGGCGTGCCCGGCATGTCGGTGCCCTGCGGGTTCAGCAGCGACGGCCTGCCGATCGGTTTGCAGCTCCAGGCGGCCCACTTCAACGAGGAAATTCTGTTGCGTGCTGCCTACAACCTTGAACAACGTGCCGGCGTTGTCGGCAAGAAACCGGTGATCGCCTGATTATGCAACTGCCCATTCAACCCCACATCGCGGCCATTGTCCCCTATCCGCCCGGCAAACCCATGGATGAGCTGGAGCGGGAATACGGGGTGACCAACGCCATCAAGCTGGCCTCCAACGAAAACCCCTGGGGCCCCTCGCCCAAGGCGGTCGCGGCCATTGGGGCCATGCTTGCCAACCTGCACCGCTATCCCGACGGTTCGAGCTACTCCCTGACCGAGGCCGTGGCCCGGTGGATGGGGTCGGCGTCCGACGAGATCGTGCTCGGCAACGGCTCCAACGAAGTGATCGAGTTTCTGGTCAAGGCCTTTGTCGGTACCGGTGACGCGGTCATCACTAGCCACCCCTCCTTCCTCATGTACCAGAAGTTCGTCCAGGTGCGGGGCGGCGAGAACGTGATCGTTCCGCTCAAGGAGATGCGCCATGACCTGGAGGCGATCAGCGCCGCCGTGACCGACCGCACCCGGTTGATCTTCATCGACAACCCGAATAACCCCACCGGCACCCTGATCTCCCGCGAGGACTTTGACCGCTTCCTGCGCAGCCTGCCCCAGTCGGTGATCGTGGTGGTGGACGAGGCCTACGTCGATTTCGTCGATCCTGCGGTGCGCATCGATATCCTCGGCTATATCCGTCAGCCAGAGCAGATCCCGGCGGTGGTCAGCCTGCGCACCTTTTCCAAGGCCTTTGGTCTCGCTGGGCTGCGGGTCGGCTTCGGGGTCATGCACCGCGAGGTGGCCGCGCTGCTGCATCGGGTGCGGCAACCATTCAACATCAACCTGCCGGCCCAGGCCGGCGCCTTGGCTGCGCTCGACGACCTGGAACACTACCAGCGCACCCTGAGCGGCACGGCCGAGGGCCGGACCTGGCTGAGTGCGGAGGTCGCCGAGCTGGGCTGCACGCCCTATCCGTCGCACACCAACTTTTTCCTCATTGATGTGCAGGGCGATGCCACAAAACTCTATGAAGCCATGCTCTACAAGGGCGTGATTGTCCGTTCGATGAAGGCCTACGGTTATCCGGACTTCATCCGCATCACCGTGGGCACGATGGCGGAGAATCAGCGCTTTGTCAGCGCCCTGGCCGACTGTCTCCGGGACCTGGGGTATGGGCGTGCGTAAACGGATCGTCACCATCGACGGCCCGTCCGGCGGTGGTAAATCGACCGTCTCCCGGGCCCTGGCGGCCAAGCTCCATTTCACCTACCTGGATACAGGGGCGATGTACCGGGCCGTGGCCTATCACTGCCGAGAGCAGGGGATCGCCGCAGAAGAAGGCCCGCAGCTGGCGGATCTGTTGGCCTCGCTGCGGATCGAACTGCTGCCGCCCTTGCCCGGTGGCGATGATGTACGGGTGCTCGTGGAGGGGGGCGAGGTGGGGCAGGCCTTGCGTACCCCGGAGATGGGCATGCTGGCCTCGCAGTTCTCTGCCCTGCCGATGGTACGCGCGACCCTGACCCGGCTGCAGCAGCAGATCGGCGCAGGCGGCCGCATTGTGGCCGAGGGCCGCGACACCGGCACCGTGGTCTTTCCGGATGCGGCCTGGAAGTTTTTCCTCGACGCCAGCCCCGAGGTGCGGGCGCAGCGCCGGGCGGCCCAGTTGCGCGGCAAGGGCGAGACCGTGGATGAGCAGCAGTTGTTGGCGCAGATCATCAAACGTGATAAGGCCGATCGCGAACGGAGCGCGGCCCCGTTGCAGGCCGCCGCGGATGCGGTCATCCTTGATTCCACCCAAATACCGGCCGACGAGGTGGTGGAGCAAATGTACGCGCACATCCTCGCCACCTCCTGTTGCCGCGACGAATAACCTACTACGCTGTGGCGGCGACTGCCCTCCGCAGCGACCGTTTTAGATAAAAAAAGCCCTGCATTCCGCTCGGGAGTGCAGGGCTTTTCTTGTTTCTGTACCATCAGCGTCGATCAGGCCAGGGATTCCACCTGCTCGCCGGCCATCATCGCCTGCATGGCCTTGCCCACTGTCCGTCCCAGTTCCACGCACTCGCCCAACTGGGCATGCTCGGGGACATACTGGGTCTTGACCCCTGGGTGACAGACCACGATGTTCATCTCCTTGAGGATTTCATTCATCATCTTGACCGCCTCGCCCGACCAGCCGTAGGAACCGAACGAGGCCCCCACCTTGTTGGTCGGCCGCAGACCGCGCATGTACATCAGAAAATCGGCCATGCGTGGCAACATACCGTTGTTGAGGGTCGGAGAACCAAGCACAATGGCGCTGGCCTCGAGCACGTCGGTCATGACGTCGCTACGGTGGTTAACCGCCAGATCAAGCAGCTTGTACTCCACGCCCTGCTCATGCAGGCCTTCGGCCACGGCCTTGGCCATCTTCTTGGTCGATTCCCACATGGTGTCGTAGATGACCAGGGCCCGGCCGTTGCCCTGGTGGTTGCACCAGCGGTTGTAAGCCTCGATGATCTTGCCCGGATTGGAACGCCAGACCACGCCGTGATCGGGGGCGAGCATCTTGATCGGCAACTGCATCTCCTGGACCTTGGCTAGCAGCTTCTTCACCAGCGGCGAATAGAGGGTGAGGATGTTGGCGTAGTACTTGGTGGCCTCGTGCATGAGCACATCCTGGTTGACTTCGTCGTCAAACCGCTCGCTGGTGGCCAGATGCTCGCCAAAGGCATCGCTGGTGAACAGGATCTGATCTTCCTTGAGGTAGGTGAACATCGAATCCGGCCAGTGGAGCATGCGGGTTTCGAGGAAACTGAGCGTCTTCGTGCCCAGGCTGATTTCCTCGCCCGGCGCGACCACATGAAAGGGCCAGTCCGGACGGTGGAAATGCTGCATCAGAGCCTTGTGGCCCATCTTCGAGCAGATGATCTTTTCCGGATTGATCGCCTCGACCACCTCGGGTAGCGAGCCGCTGTGATCCATCTCTACATGGTTGACCACCAGATAGTCGATCTTTTTCGGATCGATGATGGTGTGGATGCGGTGCATCAGCTCGCTTTTGTACGGTTTTTTGACCGTATCGATCAGGGTGACCTTTTCGTCGATGATGAGAAAGGCGTTGTAGGTGGTGCCGCGGTAGGTCGAATAGCCGTGGAAATCACGGATATTCCAGTCGACGGCGCCCACCCAGTAGACATTGTCAGCCAGGGCAATTTTTTTCATGGAGTGATTCCTCTGTTGGGATGCGGTTAAAAGGTGAGAACCGTATAGCCTTGCTCGATATAGGCCGACATCGCCGGATGGCCAGCCAATTCGCCAATCAGCGGAATGTTCTCCTGGGTGACCGCTTCGACGACATTGAGCTTGGTGGAGCAGGCACGGCAGGCGCCGACGATCAGACCCTGAGTCTTGGCCTTGGTGTACAGTTGATGAAGGAAATGCGAGGGCTCGGCCATGACCGGCACCAGGGTGACCGACTCGCCTTCGAGCACTATTTTACCCTCCATGCCCTTCTGGGCCATATCCAAACTGTTCAGGAGCACGTGAATGAAGCAGAGCGGATTGTCGCGGAAAGCGAAAAAAACGGTTTTGTTCATAGGCAACCTCGAAAGAGTACAGAAAATGGGTCAGCGCATGAGACAGCCGCAGACCGCGATGGTCTGGTCGGCATAACGGCGGGCGGCGGGAGGGGGGAGACCTGCCTGGGCGGGCCGGACAAGGTGGCCCCTCTGCCGGACGAATCCGGCAGAGGGGCGGATTGGTTACGCTTCTTCGAATTGATCCTTGCCCGCGCCGCAGACCGGACAGGTCCAGTCATCGGGGATATCTTCAAACGCGGTGCCGGGAGCCACGCCATTGTCAGGATCGCCGACAGCAGGATCATACTCGTAGGAACAGACAACACAGACGTATTTTTTCATCACTTCTCCTTTCGGTCATTAAGGGGGAATCAGGCCTTCCACAGTCCGTGGAGGTTGCAGTACTCGCGAGCGGAAACCTTATCCGCTTGAATACAGAAGGTTGCTTCAGGCGCCTCGCCGGGTTTGAGATCCTGGCGGTAGACCTTGCCGTCGGCAATCAGCTCGATGAACTCGATCCAGTGCTTTTCCTCCATGGGGTGGGGCACTGAACCAACGGTAACCTTGTAGCCCTCGGCTACCTTGGTGATGACCGGCACATGTTTTTCCTTGGCGGCATCGACGGTGTTCTCGGTCATCAGGGTCATAGGTTGGCCGCAGCAGACCAGTTCGCCGGCACCGGCATGCAGAACTTCAACAATGTTGCCGCAGAGGGCGCACTTGTACACGTCATTCTTCTTGGTCATGTTCTGTTCTCCTCGTTGATTGAAAAAATCTGATGGGCAGAAACGCGCGTGGTTTCCGCCCCCACGCCGGGCAAAACACGCAAAAACAATAAACCATCTGATTCGGCTCCGAAAGGGCCAAATTGTCTTTTTCCCTGTTTTGTCCGGAAGATCGAGAGCCGATCAACCATTGTGCTTGGCCAGATACTCGGCAACGCCGGCGGCGGTGGGGGTCATGGCCTCCTTGCCTTCCTGCCAGTTGGCCGGACAGACATCGCCGTGCTGCTCGTGAAACTGCAGGGCATCGACCATGCGCAGCGCTTCGTCGATGTTGCGGCCCAAGGGCAGATCGTTGACCACCGCATGGCGGACAATACCGTCGCGGTCGATGAGAAAGGTACCGCGCAGGGCGATGCCGGCATCGAGCAGCACGCCGTACTGACGGGAAATGCTTTTATCGAGATCGGACACCAGGGGATACTGGATATTGCCGATGCCGCCCTGGTTGATCGGGGTGTTTTTCCAGGCCCAGTGGGAAAACTGGGAATCGATCGACACGCCGATGATTTCGCAGTTCTTGGCCTTGAACGCCTCCAGTGCCCGGTCAAAAGCAAGAATCTCCGAGGGGCAGACAAAGGTGAAATCCAGCGGATAGAAGAAGAGGATCACATATTTACCCCGGTAGTCGGAGAGCTTGAAATCCGGTTTCATCGAATTGTCGGGCAGAACGGCGGTGGCGGTGAAATCCGGCGCCTGTTTGGTCACTAAAAAGCTCATAACACAACCTCCTGGTTTGTGGATATTGAAGGATACGCAATGAAAGGACGGTCAGTCGAGCGCAGTCTTGCCCTGCTCGGTGATCGCATACTTGCAACGGGCGGGACTGCTCACGTAGCCCTTGTTTTTCAGGGCGGTGATCTGGCAGCTGACCTGCTTGCTTTCCAGGCCGGTGGCTGCGGCCAACTCCTTGCTGCCGCACGCCTCCTTGCTGTGGGCCAGGGCCTCGAGCACCTGACGTTGGGTGTCGCTGAGTGATGCGCGACCGCATGATGTGCATGCCATGGTTCGTTCTCCTGTTCGTTGTTTCTTTTCCTGATTTTTCTGACAATTCGGACAAAGACCGAAAAATTCAATTCTGCACCCGGTGATCCGGTACCCTTTTTCCCGAATCTGGTCAAAGGGCAACGGAGCGCTGGTCGTGGGAATGTTGTCAACCCGCTGGCAGCGGGTGCAGTAGACATGGTCGTGGTCCTGGGGGTCCCAGTCAAACCGTTTCTGCCGACCGCTGATTTCCAATTTTTTGATCAATCCGGCTTCGGAGAGGATCTCCAGGTTCCGGTACACCGTTGCCAAACTGATCCGGGGCAATTTCTTTTTAATCCGTTCGTATAACTCATCCGCGGTCAAATGCAGCTTGCACCGCTGCATCTCGTTGAGAATGATTTCACGTTGATGGGTCATCCGCAGAGTGTGATCCATTGCCCCCCTCTTGAAAATTTTTGTCAAATGTATTTAATAATCATTCGCAAGTCAAGGGAAAAAGAAAGATCCATTGGCGGCAGTGAGGGAAAACGGGAAAACGGAGGGGAGAGAGGGATCGCGTCCATCGGGTTTGCCTTCCGCGGCAAACCCGATGGAGAGGGAAGGGGGACGCTATTCGAGGATAAAGTCGTCGCGCCGGTTGTGGGCGTAATCGTCTTCGCTGCCACCGTTGAACAGCGGCCGCTCTTCTCCGTAGCTGACGGTGCGGATGCGGCTTTCCTCGATCCCGAATTCTATCAGATAGGTCTTGGCGCTCATGGCACGACGTTCACCCAAGGCCAGGTTGTATTCGTTGGTGCCCCGGTTGTCGGTGTTGCCCTCGATCAGCACCCGCGCCGAAGAATTGCTCTTCAGGTAGCCGCCGTTGTGTTCCATGCTTGGAATCTGATCGCTGCGAATGCCGGAATGGTCGTAGTCGAAGTAGATCGGGGTGAACTCGGGCGACGAACGGCCATGGGCGCGTTTGTAGGCATCGCTCTGCTGATCGGCGTCAGTGGCCAGGCTGCCGCTTCCGCCTCTGCCTGTGGAATCAAGCCCTTCCACTCCGGGGCCGGTCTCTTCGGTGATGTTGCCCATGCGATTGCCGCCCATGCTGTCATCGGAGCCGGCACCGGCGCCGCCCGCGTAAGGGGAGACCTGTTTCGGGCCACAACCGCCAGCGAGCAGAACCGTGCAAGCAAGAGCCGTGGCAAGGAAAAGACGGGAAAAGGTATGCATAATCAACCTCGCGAAATAAAGAAGGAACAGGGGGAAACAAGTAGTCGATGTATACCTGCAACAGGAGGATAACGTCAAGAAAAACCTAGTTTTCCCCGGTTGTCTCGCGGTGGTCTCCCGCTCGACTCGCCACGGTGGCCGCACCTTTTTCTTGCTAGCCTTTTTCATGAATGGTAGATGGAGGAAACCGTTACCCATGTCCCGCTGAGGAGGAACAGATGATCCACAAACTATTCACCGCCCTGTTGCTGCTGGCCACCCTGTGCAGCCCGGTTGCCGCGGAAACCACCATTACCTTTGCCACCGACGCCACCTGGCCGCCGATGGAATTTGTCAACGATCAGAAACAGGTGGTGGGCTATGCCATCGAATTCATGACCGCCGCCGGCAAAGAAGCGGGCTTCACGCCGGTATTCAAGAACACCGCCTGGGACGGCATATTCGCCGGCTTGGCCGCCAAGAAGTACGATGCCATTGTCAGCTCGGTGTCGATCACCGAGGAACGGAAAAAGGCGATGGACTTCAGCGAGCCCTACTTCACCGTCCGTCAAGCCCTGATCGTGGGCAAGGCATCGACCGCCAAGAGCCTGGCCGACCTCAAGGGGCAGAAGGTGGGCGGCCAGATCGGCACCACCGGTTATTTCGCCATCAAGGCCGCCGCCGGGGTGGAAGCCAAATCCTACGACGAAGTCGGCCTGGCCATGGAGGATCTGAATGTCGGCCGCATTGCCGCGGTGGTCTGCGACGATCCGGTGGCCGCCAACTACGCCATGGACAAGTACAAGGACACCCTCAAGATCGCCGCCATTATCGAGACCGGCGAAGCCGAGCATTACGGCGTGGCCGTCAACAAGGGCAATGCCGAAACCCTGGCCCTGATCAACAAGGGCATCGCCGCGGTCAAAGCCAAGGGCCTTGACCAAGAACTGAAGAAAAAATGGATCGGTCAATGACCGATCCTTACGCTTGACCATTTGCCGGGCCTTTGTGCCCGGCTTTTTTTATCCAACCGTGACGAATCGGCTCACCATGTCTGAACCTGAAATCACCAAAATCGAAGTCGGCGACGGTGCCGCCATTCCCCGGCCGGAAGACAAGGGGTTGGTTTCCGCCTGGTGGATCGCCCTGTTTGGGGCCATAACCCTGCTTGTCCTCTTGCCGTGGATGAAGCCGGATCCTTACCTCAACATCCTCCGTTTCGTGCCCGACGGCATCCTGATCACCTTCGAGGTCACGGTGCTGTCGATCACGCTTGCCATCGTCATCGGCTTATTGACCGGCCTGGGCCGACTGTCGCGCAACCGGGTGATCAACCTGATCGCCTCGCTGTATGTCGAGGTGGTGCGCGGCATCCCGCTGCTGGTGCAGCTGTTCTACATCTACTACGCCCTGGGCCGTTTTGTCCGCGTTCCGGACATGGTGGCGGCGGTAATCGCCATGGCCTTCTGTTACGGGGCCTACATGGGCGAGGTCTTTCGCGCTGGCATTAAATCGATTGATTTCGGGCAGACCGAGGCGGCCTTGTCGCTTGGCTTCAACCACCGCCAAACCATGGCCTACGTCATCCTTCCCCAGGCCTGGCGGACCATCCTGCCGCCGGTGGGCAACGAGTTCATCGCCCTGCTGAAGGACACATCGCTGGTCTCGATTCTGGCGGTGGCCGATATTCTGCGACGCGGGCGGGAATACGCCTCGGAGAGCTTCAACTATTTCGAGACCTATACCATGATCGCCCTGATTTACTTGCTGATCACCCTGATCCTGTCCAAATGCATCAGCATCATGGAACACCGATTGAGCCATTATGAACGCCGCTGATCCGATTATCCGCCTGCAGCAGATCAATAAATTTTTTGGAACATTTCGAGCGCTGGCCGATGTCAGCCTCGATATCCGGTCCGGGGAAAAGGTCGTGGTGCTCGGACCTTCGGGCTCGGGCAAGTCGACCCTGCTCCGGACCATCAACCGATTGGAGTCCATCGATTCCGGAACGATCATCGTCGACGGCCACAACCTCTATGGCGAAGGCGCGGACATCAACCGCATCCGCATGGAAGTGGGCATGGTGTTTCAGAATTTCAACCTCTTTCGCCATAAGTCGGTGCTCGACAACCTCACCCTGGCGCCGATCAAGCTCAAGATGATGGGACGCGCCCAGGCCGAGGAGCTGGCCATGAGCCTGCTCGATAAGGTGGGGATGCGCGACCGGGCCCACCATTTCCCGGTTCAGCTCTCCGGCGGCCAGCAGCAGCGGGTGGCCATTGCCCGGGCGCTGGCCATGGAGCCGAAGATCATGCTTTTCGACGAGCCGACCTCGGCGCTCGACCCGGAGATGATCAACGAGGTGCTGGAGGTCATGGTGGCCCTGGCCCGGGAAGGCATGACCATGGTGGTGGTGACCCACGAAATGGGCTTTGCCCGCGAGGTGGCCGACACGGTGGTGTTCATGGATGCCGGCGCCATCGTCGAAGTGGCGCCGCCACAGGCGTTTTTCACCACCCCCCAAAATCCGCGCAGTCAGCTGTTCCTCAAACAGATCTTGGCTCCGGCCACCCGGTGACCGCGATGAACAAGGGTTTGCTGGAAATACACGAGCATGCAGCCGAGGGCTACAAACCCCTGGTGGATTTCGAACACTGGCGGGTGGCCGTGCTCAACTTCAGCCCCGACCTGCTGCCGGAGAACCTCACCCGGATGCAGCGCCACAATGAAACCGACGAGGTCTTTGTCCTGTTGGCGGGGCGTTGCATTCTTTTTGTCGGCGAGGGAAGGGACCGGGTCAGTCGCATCCACGCCCAAGACCTTCAACCGGGCCACGTGTACAACGTCAAGCAGGCGGTCTGGCACACCCACACCCTGAGCTTTGATGCCCGGGTGCTGGTGGTGGAAAATCGCGACACCACCTATGACAACTCCCCCTTCACCCCGTTGAGCCAGGAGCAGCACCGGGAAGTGATCGACCTGACCGCCGCGCTGTGGAACGGGCCGCACAAACCCTGAACATCTTGTGCCGACCGTGTAATTTCGTACAAAATCATTAAGGTATGTCTCCGGTTTTCCGCCCGGCCGGGCTTGTCAAGCCGGGGTTGATCGGGTATATTTTCGTTCCGACCACACCAAGGCAGCCGCGGCTGCCTTCCTCTTTTTTCCCAGCGCGACAAAGGTAACGGCATGAAAGCTTCCCTGAGCAAGAAAACAAAATTCATTTTTATTACCGGCGGCGTCCTTTCCTCGCTGGGCAAGGGGCTTTCCGCCGCTTCCATCGGCGCCCTGCTGGAATCGCGAGGCCTGACCGTCACCTTCCAGAAGCTCGACCCCTACATCAACGTCGATCCCGGCACCATGAACCCTTTCCAGCACGGTGAGGTCTACGTCACCAACGACGGCGCAGAAACCGATCTGGACATGGGGCATTACGAGCGTTTCACCAACGCGGTCATGGGCAAGCAGAACAACTATACTTCGGGCCGGATCTACTACTCGGTGATCATGAAGGAACGGCGCGGCGAGTATCTCGGCGGCACGGTCCAGGTGATCCCTCATATCACCGACGAGATCAAGGAGGCGGTGGTGCAGCTCGACGGGAGCGCCGATGTGGCCATCATCGAGATTGGCGGCACGGTGGGCGACATCGAAGGCTTGCCCTTCATCGAGGCCATCCGCCAGCTGCGCACCGATCTGGGCAAGGAATACACCTTGTTCATCCACTTGACGCTGGTGCCCTACATCAAGACCGCCGGCGAGGTCAAGACCAAGCCGACCCAGCATTCGGTCAAGGAGCTGCTGGCCTCGGGCATCCAGCCCGACATCCTCATGTGCCGCACCGAGGAACCGCTCAGCGACGATCTCAAGAAGAAGATCGCCCTCTTTTGCAACGTCGACGCCAACGCGGTCATCTCGGCCGTGGATGTCGAAAGTATCTACGAACTGCCGCTCAAGCTCCGGCAGGAGGGGGTGGATGACCGCATCCTGGAGAAGCTGGGCATCTGGACCGGGTCGCCGAACATCGAGCCGTGGGAGCGGTTGGTGCGCAAGATCAAGAATCCCAAGGCCACGGTGACCATCGGCATCACCGGCAAGTATGTCGATCTCAAGGAATCCTACAAGAGTTTGCACGAGGCTCTGATCCATGGCGGCATCGCCAACGAGACCAAGGTGGCCTTGCAGTATATCAGCGCCGACGAACTGGAGGACGGCACCGATCTGGAGAAGCTTGACCACTGTGACGCCATCCTCGTCCCCGGCGGTTTCGGCAGCCGCGGCATGGAAGGTAAGATCCAGGCCGTGACCTATGCCCGCGAGCGCAAGGTGCCATTTTTCGGCATCTGTCTGGGCATGCAGTTGGCGGTTGTCGAGTTCGCGCGCAACATCGCCAAGATCGATGGAGCGCATTCGGTCGAGTTCAATCCGGCCACTCCGCACCCGGTGATCTATCTGATGACCGAGTGGTTCGATTTCCGAACCGGCAAGATCGAGAAACGCGACCAGCATTCCGACATGGGCGGCACCCTGCGGCTCGGCGCCTATCCCTGCGCCCTCAAGCCCGGCACCTTCGCCGCCGCCGCCTACGGCCAGGAAGAGATCAGCGAGCGGCATCGCCACCGCTACGAGTTCAACAACGCCTACCGCCAGCAGTTGGAGGAAGCCGGTCTGATCGTCAGCGGTACCTCGCCCGACGGCACCCTGGTGGAGATCATCGAACTGGCCGACCATCCCTGGTTCCTCGGCTGCCAGTTCCATCCGGAATTCCAGTCCAAACCGATGAAGGCCCACCCCCTGTTCCGCGACTTCATCAAGGCGGCGATCACCTACAAGAAAGGCGGCAAGGCGTGAGATGATCAAACCTGTCAGCATCCAACCAACTCCAGCGGGTCCGATCACCATCGGCCCGGGCGCGCCGCTGTTGCTCATGGCCGGTCCCTGCGTGCTGGAAAGCGGCGACCTGGCCTGGGAAATAGCCCGGGAGATGAAAGCCATTGCCGCCCGTCTCGGCGTTTCCTATGTGTTCAAGGCCTCGTTCGACAAGGCCAACCGCACCTCGCTCAGCTCTTTTCGCGGACCTGGGGCCGAGAAAGGGCTGCGTATCCTTGGCCGTCTGCGCGCCGAGGTCGGCGTGCCGGTGGTGTCCGACATCCATGAGCCGGGCCAAGCCGAGCTGGCCGCCGACTGTCTCGATATCCTCCAGATTCCAGCCTTTCTCTGCCGCCAGACCGATCTGTTGATGGCCGCCGCCCGCACCGGCAAGGTGGTCAACGTCAAGAAGGGGCAATTCGTCTCGCCCTGGGACATGGAGCACGCGGTCAACAAATTGCGTGGCGCGGGCACGGAGAAAATCCTGCTCACCGAGCGCGGCGCCAGCTTCGGCTACAACAATCTGGTGGTGGACATGCGATCGCTGGTGGTGATGCGCGCTTTCGGCTACCCAGTGGTCTTTGACGCCACCCACTCGGTGCAGCTGCCGGGCGGGGCGGGCGGGAGCTCCGGCGGGCAGCGCGAGTTCATTCCTGCTCTGGCGCGCGCGGCCATGGCCGTGGGCATCGACGGTTTGTTCCTCGAGGTTCATCCGCAGCCGGACAAGGCTCTGTGCGACGGCCCCAATTCCCTGCCGCTCGATCAAGTCGAGCCCCTGCTCAAACAACTGCTGGCGGTGCGCCAAGCGGTGAGCGGAGTGATCGATGCAGCGTGACGGTTGCGGTATGCCGGGTGGCGGCTATCCCACCGATTGCGAGCTGACCGAGGCTCTGCGCAACCGGGCCATGGCCCGCAACCGGCCGGTGGAACGCGGTGCGGCCTGGCTGGCGGCCCTGCCCCAGGCGCGGCAAATACGGCTGTTGCTGCTCGATGTTGACGGCGTGCTCACCGACGGCACCATCACCTACACCTCTGGCGGCGGCGAGACCAAGAGCTTCAACACCCAGGACGGCCTGGGGATCAAGCTGCTTCAGGACAGCGGCGTGGCGGTGGGCATCATCACGGCCCGCACCTCGGAGGCGGTGGCGCGTCGCGCCCAGGATCTACGTCTGGCCCATGTCTTCCAGGGCAAGCAGGACAAACTGACTGTGTACGAATCCATCCTCAAGCAAACCGGTCTGCGGCCGCCGCAAACCGGGTTCATGGGCGACGACCTGATGGATCTGCCGATTCTCAACCGGGTTGGCCTCGCCGTGGCGCCGGCCAACGCGGTGGCCGAGATCCGCCAGCGGGTCCACTATACCACCGAGCGCGGCGGCGGGCATGGCGCGGTCCGCGAGGTCTGCGACTTGATTCTCGAGGCGCAGGGCAATCTGGCGCGCATGCAGGCCACGTTCGACCGATGATCCGTAATCCCCGCAACCTGCTGTGGCTGCTGCCGCTGCTGCTCCTTGTCACCAGTCCCGCCTGGAAGCCGCCGTTGAGCGCGTTCCTTGAACCCCGGGGCGGTTACAATCCCAAGCTGGCCCAGCCCGAGGAAGACACGCCGATCCAGAATTTCGTCATGGACCGGGTGGCGATCACCATGACCACGAACGGCATGGAAGAATGGCAGATCGACGCCGAGCGCGCCTTTACCGGCGAGCGCGACCATGAGATCAAGATGGAGGAGGTCAGCGCCATGTACATCGGTACCGAGAAGGAGCCGATCAATATCGAGAGCCGCCGGGGTGCCTACCTGATCAACGACCGCCACCTGATTCTCACCGACCATGTCAAAGTCAGCAAGCCGACCAAGAACCAGGTCATGCTGTCCGAACGGCTCGAATACGACGATGCCACCAAGATGCTGGTCAGCCCGGGCAAGGTCACCATCCTGGCCCCGAAGATGCGTCTGGACGCCGGGCGGATGGACTATGATTTTTCCACCGAGGGCTACGATTTCGGCAACCGGGTCAAGGTTAACCTCTAACCCCTCCGGCGTTCCGGCGGGATTCCACACTGAAGGGATACTCCATGTTGAGAATAAACGAGCATTACCTGAAACTGCAGGCTTCCTACCTTTTTTCCGATATCGCCAAACGGGTGGCCGCCTTCCAGACCGCCCATCCCGAGCGCGAGGTGATCAAGCTGGGCATCGGCGACGTCACCAACCCCCTGCCCCCCGCCTGTATCGCGGCCTTCCACAAGGCGGTCGACGAGATGGCCACCACGGCCGGTTTTCGCGGCTACGGTCCGGAGCAGGGCTATGATTTCCTCCGCCAGGCCATCGCGGTCAACGATTTTCAGGCGCGCGGCGCCGACATCCAGGCCGACGAGGTGTTTGTCTCCGACGGTGCCAAGTGCGACACCGGCAACATTCAGGAGCTGTTCGCCCTGGACGCGACAATCGCCATTCCCGACCCGGTCTACCCGGTCTACCTCGACACCAACGTCATGGCCGGCCGCACCGGGATGTTCAAGGATGGCCGCTATGAGGGCATCGTCTATCTGGAGTCGACCAAGGCAAACAACTTTGTTCCCGACCTGCCCAAGGAGCCAGTGGACCTGATCTACCTCTGTTTCCCCAACAACCCCACTGGTTCGACCATCACCAAGGAACAGCTCAAGGTTTGGGTCGATTTCGCCCGCGAGACCAAGGCGTTGATTCTGTTCGACGCCGCCTACGAGGCCTTCATCCGCGACTCCCAACTGCCGCACTCCATCTTCGAGATCGAGGGTGCGCGCGAGGTGGCGATTGAATTCCGCAGCTACTCCAAGAGCGCCGGCTTCACTGGCACCCGCTGCGCCTACACAGTGGTCCCCAAGGAGTGCCGAGCCTTTGATGCGCACGGCAACAAACAGGCGATCCATCCGTTGTGGAACCGCCGCCACTGCACCAAGTTCAACGGCGTCTCCTATCCGGTCCAACGCGCCGCCGAGGCGGTCTATTCGCCCGAGGGCAAGGCCCAGTGCACCGCCTTGATCGATGGCTACTTGAACAACGCCAAAATTATCGGCCAGGCCATGTCCGAGCTGGGGTACACGTATGTGGGCGGCGACAATGCTCCCTATGTGTGGATCGAGGGGGGGCGGGATTCCTGGGAATTCTTTGACCTGCTCTTGAACAAGGCCGGCGTGGTGTGCACCCCCGGCGCAGGTTTCGGCAAGTGCGGCCAGGGCTACATCCGCCTCTCCGCCTTCAACTCCGAGGCCAATGTGGTCAAGGCAATGGAGCGGATCAAGGAGGCTTTACAGTAAGACACGTTGAAGTTCCAATGAAATGGCGGAAAAAATGGGGAAGATCGCTATGCTTCCCCTGATTCCGCTGCACGTCACCAACCATCCACCGCTTCTGCCAACGCATTCCTCATAACCTGCGCATCGCAGGACATTAGATGTTTCTCCTTGAGTTAATGAGCTTATGAACGACCTCAAGATCTGTTTCAAGCGTGTCGACTACGACCTATCCGGTCTGTTGCACTATCTTGATAGGCGATATAGGTCTTCCTGACATTCAGCGTCCGTTCGTCTGCAAAAATGCCAAGGTTCGCGACCTGTTCGACTCGATGTATCAAGAGACCAGCCAACCGGTCGGTCCTGCTTGTTGGCGGCTGCGACAGTCAATCCTTCTTCTTGTTCCCGTCTTCAGCCTTCTCCCCCTTTGATCGCGGCCGTGTTCTTCCGCCGCCTTGTTGTTCATAAACCCTGCGCATGCTTGGTGTCACGCCGCACGGGGCAAAACAGGGGCGCAGTCCTCGCTCTTTCCTCATCCGCTAGCTGGACCAGGGCGAATCACCCTGCCTTTGTTTCCCGTCCATCCAGACCGCGCCGAAGCGGTGGGTGTTGATCGATAGTCTTTTGGATGGGCATTGTGCAAAATGTGCACAATGAAAAAGGTGTTGCACAGGCTTTTTTTTGCCTTTATACACCAACGTAACGGATTGTTTGTTTCATGGTTTTGTCAAAGAGAGGTTTGTGAGTTCGATGCGTACATAAGCAGTTACCTGTACATTAAGGAGGTGGCAGATGAAGTCGAAGGTTGTGGGCAGCAACGAGAATCTGTTGAGTAGTGTAACTCGCAGGGATTTCATGAAATTCTGCACGGCGGTGGCAGCCACCATGGGCTTGCCGGCCGCTGCGGTTCCCCGGATCGCCGAGGCCGTCACCTCGCCGAAACGTCCTCCGGTGATCTGGCTCTCCGGCCAGGAATGCACCGGCTGCGTCGAGTCGCTGTTGCGCACCGGGCACCCGTCCATTGAAACGCTGATTTTTGACCTGATCTCGCTCGAATACTCCGAGACCCTCAATGCCGGCTCCGGTCATCAGGCCGAGGCTGCCCGGGCCAAATCGATCGAGGAAAACAAGGGCAAATTCATCCTGGTGGTGGACGGCGCCATTCCGGTCAAGGATAAGGGCATCTACTGCCAGATCGCCGGCAAACCGGTGCTCGACATTCTCAACGAAACCGCGCCGCTGGCAGCGGCGGTCATCGCCATCGGTTCTTGTGCCGCCTGGGGTGGCGTTCCTTCCGCCGATCCCAATCCCACCGGGGCCACCCCGGTGCATACCATCCTCAAGCCCAAGGGCATTCCGGTGGTCAATATCCCCGGCTGTCCGCCCAATCCCTACAATTTTCTTTCCACGGTCATTCACTTCCTGACCTTCAACAAACTGCCGGCCCTGGACGACAAGGGACGGCCCAAATTCGCCTACAGCCGCCTGATCCACGAAAACTGCGAACGCAGGCCCCACTTTGACGCCGGCCGTTTTGCCGAGGAGTTCGGCGACGAAGGCCATCGCCAGGGCTACTGCCTCTACAAACTGGGGTGCAAGGGACCGGAGACGTATAACAACTGCGCCACCCTGCCGTTCAACGACACCCCCGGCTGTTGGCCGGTGGCCACCGGCTCGCCCTGCTTCGGTTGTTCCGAGGACAAGGTCGGTTTCCACAGCCCCCTGTTTTCCAAGGCAAAGGTCGCCTTCCCCACGCCGCCGGCACAACAGCCCGACGCGGTTCCGCCCAAGGGCGGTGGCGCCAAGAATTTCGCCTATGGCGTGGCCGGAGCGGCCATCGGCGCGGCGGCGGTGGCCCTGTCACAGCGGGGCGGCAAGGAAGACTGAACATAGACCGGGAGTGTGAACACCATGGCAATCAACAGACGGGATTTTCTCAAATTTTCGGCGGGGGCCGGCCTGATGCTGACTGCGGCGCCGACGCGCGGCCAAGCGGCACCGCGCGGGGAGCTGCCGCCCGATGCGGTCGGCATCCTCTATGACGCGACCCTGTGCATCGGCTGCATGTCGTGCATGGTCAACTGCAAGAAAGCCAACTCCGAACCCGGCGGCGCCTTGTACCACAAGGAAACTGCCGGCCAGATTCCCTTTGAATATCCGCAGGGCGATCCGATCTATGACGCCCCGGACAACCTCTCCTCCAAGACGCTGTGCGTGATCAAGGCCTACCGCGATGGTGACGGCGAGCAGCCCGGCCAGAGCGAAAAGGGCGGCCCGGCCTTCTCCTTTGTCAAGCAGCACTGTCTCCATTGTCTCGAACCGGCCTGCGTGTCGGTCTGCCCGGTGGCGGCCCTGCAAAAGCAGCCGGACACCGGCATCGTCACCTACAACAAGAACCGCTGCTTTGGCTGCCGGTACTGTCAAATCGCCTGTCCCTTCGGTATTCCCGCCTATGAATGGGAAAAAGCCTCGCCCTCGGTGGTCAAGTGCCAGTTGTGCAATCATCGCTATGCCCAGGGAGGGTATTCCGCCTGCTGCGAATTCTGTCCCACCGGCGCCTCGATCTTCGGCAAGGTCAAGGATCTGCGGGAAGAAGCCAAGCGCCGCCTGGCGCTCAAGCCCGGCGAGACCTACGCCTATCCGGTCAAACGGGTCGACGGCGACGAGCGTACCGAACAGGTGGTGGCCGAGTATGTCAACCATGTGTACGGTCTGGAAGAGGCCGGCGGCACCCAATATCTCTTCCTCGCCGGGGTGAGCTTCGACAAGCTAGGTTTCAACCCCAGGATCACCAACCAGGTCTATCCCGATTTCACCTGGGATTACGTGTCCCATGTACCGGCCCTGATCGGCACCCTGCTGGTGGCCGGCACCGCGTTGCGGGTGGTAACCCAGAAGTTGGAGAAAAAAAACAATGACGCCGGGAAGGGGGATGCGTCCTGACCCCACACGGACAACCTGTCTCGCGAACGTTGATATCAAGTGACATTCATCCCCCAGCAGCGGGAGTGTAAAGGAGAACACCATGGCCCAAAAAATCACCATTGATCCAGTCACCAGAATAGAGGGGCATCTGCGGATAGATTGCGAAGTCGACAACGGCAAGATCACCAATGCCTGGTCATCGGGACAGATGTGGCGGGGCATTGAAATCATCCTCAAAGGCAGGGATCCCCGGGATGCCTGGGCCTATACCCAGCGCATCTGCGGCGTCTGCACCACCGTCCACGCCATGGCCTCGGTGCGGGCGGTCGAGGATGCCCTGAAACTGGAGATTCCGCTCAACGCCCAGTACATCCGCAACATGATCGTCGGCGCTCACGGCATCCACGATCACATGGTTCATTTCTATCAGCTGTGCGCCCTCGACTGGGTGGACATCGTTTCCGCCACCACCGCCGATCCCCAGGCAACCGCCGCGCTCGGACAGAAGCTGTCCGGCTGGAAGGGCAACAGTGTCCAGGAGATCAAAGCGGTCCAGGACCGGCTGAAAAAATTCATCGCCAGTGGGCAATTGGGGATCTTTGCCAGCGGCTATTGGGGGCATCCGGCGATGAAACTCACCCCCGAGGTCAACCTGCTGGCCGCCACCCATTACCTGCAGGCCCTGGAATATCAGCGCAAGATCAATCAGGTGGTGGCAATTCTCGGCAGCAAGACGCCGCACATCCAGAACCTGGCGGTGGGTGGGGTTACCAACCCGATCAATCCCGACAGTCCGGCCAATCTGACGATTGAAAAATTGTTCCACATCAAGACCCTGATCGACGAGGTGGGCGATTTCATCAAGCAGGCCATGCTCACCGACGTGGCCGCGATCGGCGCCTACTACGCCGATTGGACCCAATACGGCGCCGGCGTGCTCAACTACCTGTCCGTGCCCGACATGCCCATGGACAGCAAGGGCACGACCTTTGCCCTGCCCGGTGGTTACATCCCGGGCGGTGATCTCGCCAAGTTCCGCCCGATCGCCAGCCAAAAGGAAACGGTGCTCTACGACTCGATCAAGGAGTCGATCAAACACGCTTGGTACAACGGCAACTGGGACCGCTCCCCCTACGAGGGGGAAACAGTACCCAACTACACCGGATTCGAGTACGACAAGAAGTACTCATGGGTCAAGGCCCCCACCTTCATGGGGCAGCCGGCCCAGGTCGGCCCCCTGCCCCACGTGGTGGCCATGTATCTTGCCGGCCACCAAGCCACCAAGCAGTATGTCGATGCCACCCTGCAGACCGTCTCGGCCCTGGCCGGCGCCACGGTGGGCATTGACGCCCTCCACTCGACCATCGGTCGAATCGCCGCCCGGGTGGTACGCTGCGCCGTGCTTCATGATACCTTGAGCGTCCAGTGGCAGGCCCTGATCGACAACATCGGCAAGGGGGACCTCGATACCTTCAACGCCCCGGTTTTTCCACGGGGCGAGCAACGCGGCGTCGGGTTCCACGAAGCCCCGCGCGGCACCTTGTCCCACTGGATCGTGATCGAAAACGGCAAGATCAAGAATTATCAGGCGGTGGTGCCCTCCACCTGGAACGCCGGGCCGCGCAACGACCAGGGGGCGCTCGGCCCCTACGAGGCCTCGCTGGTGGGCAATCCGGTGGCCAACGCCGAACTGCCGCTGGAGGTGCTGCGCACGGTTCATAGCTTTGATCCCTGCCTGGCCTGCGCCATCCACCTGGTCGACGGCCGCAAGACCCCGATCACCAAGGTCAGAGTGCTGTGAACGGGGGCGGGATGAAGGCGCTGGTGCTGGGCATCGGCAATCTGCTGATCGGCGACGAGGGCGTCGGCTGCCGGACAATTGAGGAGCTGTCCCGCCGCTACACCCTGCCGCCCGAGGTGGAATGCGTCGATGGCGGAACGGCCGGATTTGAGCTCTTGGCCATGCTCGACAGCAAGGACCACGTCATCCTCATCGATGCCCTGCGGGGCGACCGCGAGCCGGGAACCGTGGTCCTGGTCGAGGGCGACCATGTGCCCAAGGCCTTTCTCGCCCGCACCACCCCGCACCAGCTGGGCATCTGCGACGTGCTCGCCGCGGCCCAGCTCACCGACACCATGCCCAGACACCTGACCCTCTACGGCATAGAGCCCAAACAACTCGATGTCGGCATCGGCCTCTCCCCGGAGGTGGAGGCCGGAATGGAGAAAACCATCGGAGCCGTGGTCGAACAACTCCGTCACTTTGGATATGAGGTGAAACGCAATGGAATCGAATCCAAACATTAAAACGTGGACGCCGGCGACCATCGTCATGGTGGTGCTGATCATCGTCGGAACCGTGGTCGCCCTCTATCGAATACTGTCTGGCCTCGGGGCGGTCACCAACATGAACGACGGCTACCCGTGGGGCTTCTGGCTCGGCCTCGACGTGCTCGGCGGCGTGGCCATGGCGGCGGGCGGGTTCATCATCGCCTGCGCCGTCTACCTGTTCAATTGGAAAAAATACCGGCCCATCGTCCGTCCGGCCATCCTCACCGCCTTTCTCGGTTACCTGATGGCGGTGGCGGCCATTTTCCTCGACATCGGCCACCCCTTCCGTTTGCCGCACCCCATGGTCATGTGGCAGTACCACTCGGTCATGTGGGTCGTGGCGATGCACGTCATCTTCTACACCACCACCCTGGCCCTGGAGTTCAGCCCTATGCTTTTTGAACGGCTGGGCTGGGAAAAGGCGCGCCGGGCCGTGGGCAAGGTGATGGTCGGCGCGGTCATCTTCGGCGTCATGCTCTCCACCTTGCACCAATCGTCGCTGGGCGCGGTGTTCCTGATCGCCCCCTCCAAGATGTCGCCGCTGTGGTGGGATACCAAGATGCCCTTTCACTTCCTGGTTTCCGCCGTGGCCATGGGCCTGAGCATGGTCAGCTTCGAAACCATGCTCAGCGCCAAGTTCCTCGGTCACAAGGTCGACAAGGAAATCTTTTTCGGCCTGGGACGGGGCGTGCTTATCGTGCTGAGCTTTTATCTGCTGCTCAAACTCTACCAGCTGTTTGCCGTCGCCAGTCCTGGCATGGCCTTCGACGGCTCGCTCGAGGGCAACATGTATCTGTTGGAGATGTTGATCGGGGTCATCCTGCCCATCGGTCTGCTCAGTCTCAAAACGGTGCGCACCAACGTCAACGCCCTCTTTTCGATCAATATGCTGGTGATCACCGGCGTGCTGCTCAACCGGATGAACGTCTGTTTGTTCAGCATGGAAAGTTACAACACCTGGCGGGGTTCCGCCTACTCGCCCTCATGGATGGAGTTTTTGGTGTCGCTGGGCATCATTTCCCTGGGCGTATTTCTCTACAAAATGTCGGCCAAGCACCTGCCCTTGTTCTCCCACTGATCGCCGGAGAAACGCTTCATGCGGACGATGCGCACCGTTTTCGACCGCATGGGGCGCAGGCCAGCATACTTGGCCGATCAACACAGGCCTCAACGATAAACGGACGCTTTCCATGCACATCGTGAAATCATCCAGTGCACGCGGTGTTGTCGCGCTCGGCTGTCTGCTCGCGGCCACGGTGCTGCCGCCAGCCGGCTCAGCCGCGGCTGGCGAAAATTGTCAGGAACTGGTGCGGAATAAATGCGCCACGTGCCATTTCGTCACCTACATTTGTCCCAAGATCAAACAAGGCAAGGGCCGTTTCACCTGGAAAGGCATCGTCAAGGACATGGTCAAGGAAGGGATGGTGGCCACCGACCGGGAGCAGGAGCAACTGGTCGATTGCCTGGCCGTTCCGGACGCCCCGGTCAAGGCCTTTTGTCCAGCGCGATAAGCACCGGTCCGCATCACAACAGCAACGGGGAGAACGGCCAAGACCGTTCTCCCCGTTGCTGTTTGTTGCCAATTGACTCTCCGGTAGTTGTTTTCGCATCGCTTCGGCGGGAGATGCACAACCAGGCGCCGTGCCGGAAGAGGGGCGTTGTCACGCCCCAACCGTTCACTGTTCGATAACCGTCGTTTCGGTGATGGTGGTGGTCACGTTCACCAGCTCCTCCTCCCGTGCGGCATTGAAGTCGCCCAGGGTCTTGGCCCCGCCATAGAGTTCCACCTCCCCGGGAAAGCGGATGCCGATTTCCGAATAGGGGAACATGACCTTGGCGTCGAGAAAGAAGTCGTTGGCCAGGCTGTAGCCCGCGCCCAAAGCCCCCTGGACGTGGTTGTTGCCATAAAACCCGAGCAGTTCCGCAGAGGGATTCAAACTGTTGAACAGTTCGACAAACAGATTGCCTTCCACCCCATAGACCCGGTTGCCCTGGTCAATATCCGAAACGGAGGTGTGCTCCTCGGTGCTGACAAGAACCCCCTGTTCGTACCTGTTGGTCACGTGATGGGTGAGTGTGATCTCGTCCTCTTCCACCTCGGCATACTGGCAGGTCACGCCCAGCCTGATGGTCGAGGGATCGAAAAAGGAACGGTTGGCACTCAGGGCAAACGGAACCTGGATGATTCCACCGACCCTGATCTCGTCGTCGGCATGGACCGGCGAGGTCAGCATGACAGACGACAACCCAATCAGCGCGGCGGAGAGGATCGGTCGACGCAGGGAGGAATGCGGTTGCGTTCTTTTCATAGTTTCTCCTGATGAACAAACATGAGTTAGCGAATTTTTCACCGGAGGATAGGAAGCACTTTTCCGCAATTTTTTCAATAGGATCTTGAAGAATATTTTCAGAAACCATTGCTGAAAAGTATTTTCACCGCAATGCAGTTGGCTCATTGTGCCGCTTGCCGCCGAAATCCTGCGGCGGTGATCGCGCCGACAAGCCTCCTGGTTCGATGAAAAGCTGTTGACTGTTGGCAGGCGATTATCTATTAGTCATCATTTCGCCCTGTTTGGGAGGCCGTGCACGTCGCAATGCCGCTGCCGTGTCCCTCATTCCGGGCACTGCTCAGCGGAGACGGATATGGTGGGGTACGTTCAGGTCTATACCGGGGACGGCAAGGGCAAGACCACCGCAGCCCTTGGATTGGCTTTGCGGGCTGCCGGCGCCGGGCTCAAGGTCTACATCGGCCAGTTGATCAAAAACGCCGACTACAGTGAGCTCAACGTGTTGGAGCGCCTTGCCGATTGCATCACCGTTAGGCAGTTCGGAAGGGGCTGTTTCTTGCTCACCGAGCCCTCCCCAGGCGACAGGGACGCGGCCCGTCATGCCCTGGAGGAGATTGGGCAGGTGCTGCGGGCGGGCGAACACGAGGTGGTCATCGCCGACGAGGCCAATGTGGCCTGTGCCTTGGGGCTGCTCACCGAGGCCGACTTGCTGGCGCTGATCGACCAGCGGCCGCCGCAGGTGGAACTGGTGCTGACTGGACGAGGCGCGCCGGCATCGGTGCTGGCCCGTGCCGATCTGGTCACCGAGATGCGGGCGGTGAAGCATTACTACGACCGGGGCGTTCTCGCCCGCAAGGGCATTGAAGGCTAACCGAGGATGAGGAGCGGCCTGTTGCCGTCTCCCGCGGAGGCAAGTATGTCGAACGAAGCAGCCTGTCTGGCGGTGCTTGGCACCGGTTCGGACGTGGGCAAGAGTATCGTCACCACCGCCCTGTGCCGGATCTTCGCCAACCGGGGCATCCGGGTGGCGCCGTTCAAGGCCCAGAACATGTCGAACAATTCCGGGGTCACTCCGGAAGGGGCGGAGATGGGCCGGGCCCAGATCGTCCAAGCCGAGGCGGCCCGGGTGGCGCCGCACTGCGACATGAACCCCGTGCTGCTCAAGCCGGTCAGCGATGTCGGCTCGCAGGTGGTGCTCAACGGCGTGGCCTGGATGGACGCCTCCTCCCAATCCTACTACACCAAAAAAGACTATCTCTTTACCGAGAGCTGCGCGGCCCTGGCCCGGCTGCGCGCCAGCTGCGATCTGGTGATCATGGAGGGGGCCGGTTCCTGCGCCGAGGTCAATCTGATGGCGCATGACATCGTCAACCTGCGCATGGCCGCCCATGCCGGGGCGCCGGTGATTCTTGTCGCCGACATCGATCGGGGCGGAGTGTTCGCCCAGATCGTCGGCACCCTGGCCTGTGTCTCGCCCGAGCAGCAGGCCCAGATCCGCGGCTTTGTCATCAACCGGTTCCGGGGCGATATCAGCCTGTTCCAACCCGGGATCGACTGGATCGAGCGGCGCACCGGCAAACCGGTCTACGGGGTGCTGCCCTGGTACAAACATTTCCACATCGAGGCCGAGGATGCGGTGGTGATCGAGAACGCCCCCAGGTTCAGCCCCGATGCTGTCGCCGAACCAACCATCGGTGTTATCCGCCTCCCCCATATCTCCAACTTCACCGATTTCGATCCCCTGGCCCAGCTCCCCGGCTGCCGGCTGGTCTACCTGCAGCAACCGCAGGAGCTGGAGCAACTCAAGGCCGTGATCCTGCCCGGATCCAAGGCCACCTGCGCCGATCTGCAGTGGCTGGCGGACAGCGGCTGGCGCGACCATCTGCTGCGCTATGCGGCCGCCGGCGGTCACCTGCTCGGCATCTGCGGCGGCTACCAGATGCTCGGCACCTGGGTGCATGATCCGGACGGCATCGAAGGCCCGCCCGGTTCGACCGCCGGACTCGGCCTGCTGCCGGTGGAAACGGTGCTCAGGGCACCCAAGACCACCACCCTGACCGATTTTTCCTGGGACGGGATTCCCGGCAAGGGCTACGAGATCCACATGGGCCGGACCGAACCGCCCGCGGGCCAGGCGTTGGTGCGGGTGGAGCGCCGCAACGGCGTGGCCTGCACGGATCAGGACGGCTGCATCAGTGCGAACGGCCGGGTGATCGGCACCTACATGCACGGTCTGTTCGACGCCCCGGCCATCACCCGGTGCTGGCTGGCTGGCGTCGGCCTGGAAGACATCGCCGTGGACACCCTCCACGGCCCGGCGGCTCGCGACCAAGCCTACGAACAGCTGACGGCCCATGCCGGCCGCCACCTGGACATTGCCGCGATCATCGCCTTGTTGCCACCGGAGCTGCAGGAGCGACTGCGATGATCCAGGGACACGGAGGCAACGTCGCCGCCCTGGCCGAGGAACTGGGCTGTCGGCCGGAAGAGATCGTTGACATGAGCAGCAACATCAATCCGCTCGGTTCGGTCCCGGGGCTGATCGATCACCTTCGGGAACACCTCGGCCGCATCCGGGTGCTGCCGGAGGTCGACGGCAAGGGAGCCATCCGGGCCATTGCCGCCCTGCTTGGAGTGGACGAGCAGCGGGTGCTGGCCGGCGGCGGCACTACCCAGTTCATCTACACCGCCTGCGCGGCGCTGGCTTCCCGCCGGGCGCTGATTGTCGGCCCCACCTATGCCGACTACACCGACGGCTGCCGGGTGCACGGCGTCGAGCCCGATTTTTTCCTCGCTGGCCCGGAAACCGGTTTTGCCCCGGATGTGGAGCGGCTGGCGGCCCGTCTGTCCGCCTACGACACTGTTTTCCTCTGCAACCCCAACAATCCCACCGGTCAGCTGATCGACCCTGCGGCCCTTGTGCAGCTCTGCCGCCACCACCCTCAGGTGCGCTTTGTGATCGACGAATCCTACCTGCCCTTTGTGCCGGCGGAGCAGGCGCGCAGCCTCAGCAATTGCCTGCTCGACAATGTGGTGGTGCTGTGGTCGGTGTCGAAAATCTTCGGCATGCCTGGCCTGCGGGCCGGTTTTCTGGTGGCCAATGGGCCGCTGATCGACCGCTTCCGCCGCTACATGCAGCCCTGGAGCGTCAACACCCTGGCCCAGGAGGCGGTCTGCTTTCTCGGTCGCAACCAAGAGGCGGTGGAGGCCTTCATCGAGCGGACCCGTGCCTACCTGTCCGAGGAAGGAACGCTGTTTCGCCAGCGGTTGCACGGCGGTCGCCTGCATGTGTACCCGAGCACCACCTCCTATTTTCTCCTCAGACTGCCCGAGGACCACACGGCCGCCGGAATTTGCCGCGCCTTGGCCGAGCGGCGCTTTCTCATCCGCAACTGTGCCAATTTCCATGGCCTCGACGAGCGCTACATTCGCATCGCCCTCAAGGACGCGGCCACTAACCGGGCAGTGGCCGAACACCTGCTGGCGGCGATTGGCGCGGGCCAGGCGGGACGGCCATGAACGCGGCCCTGGGCGAGTGGCTCCCGTGGATGGCCCTGCCAGCGGCCTTTGCCTTGGACGCCCTGCTGGGGGACCCCCGCTGGTTGCCCCACCCGGTGCGCTGGATGGGGCGGACTATCCAGCTGGCCGAGCCGCTGTTTCGTCGCTGGTTCAAGAATGAGCTGCTGGCCGGTCTGTGCTTTGCCCTGAGCTTGATCCTCGGCTGCTGGGCGCTCGCCTTCCTGATCGTTCGTCAAGCCTATGGCCTGCATGCCCTGGCAGGGTTCGCGCTGGAAACCATCATGCTTTTCTACTGCTTCTCGGCCCGCTCGCTGGCCCAGGCGGCCCTGGAGATCGACGCTTCCCTGGCCGCCGGCGAGGTGGACAGGGCCCGTTCCCAGGTGGCGATGATTGTCGGCCGGGATGTGGAACGATATGGGGCGGACGATATCGCCCGGGCCACGGTGGAGACCGTGGCCGAAAATGTGGTCGACGGCGTGCTCTCGCCGCTGTTTTTCGCCGCCATCGGTGGCGCGCCCCTGGCCCTGGCCTACAAGATGGTCAATACCCTGGACTCCATGGTGGGCTACAAGAATCCGCGCTACCTGCTGTTTGGCCGGGCTGCGGCCCGTATCGACGATGCGGCCAACTTCCTGCCCGCCCGCCTATCGGTGGGGCTGATCGCCTTGGCCTGCCGCCTGGTGGCCGGCGCCTCCAGCCGCCGCGCCCTGGCCACGGGCTGGCGGGAAGGGGCCAACCATGCCAGTCCCAATGCCGGCTATCCGGAGGCCGCCTTTGCCGGTGCGCTGGGGGTGCGGTTGAACGGTCCCAACTCCTACCACGGGGTGCTGGTGGAAAAACCCTACATCGGTGTGGGGCTGGGATCGGTGACCCTCGGCCATATCCGGCAGGCCTGCCGCCTGATGACTTGGACTTCGCTGGCGGGCTGCCTGGTGGCCTGGCAGTTGTCGCTTGTCGTGTCCTTGTTCTGATCGGCTCAGCCCCGCCGTTCGCCATCATTCCGTGGCGCCGCCGGCAGGATGAGGGTGAAGGTCGATCCCTTGCCAAGGCTGCTTTCCACCTCCACCGTGCCGTTGTGGGCCTGGGCGATGTGTTTGGCGATGGCCAACCCCAGACCGGTGCCGCCCTGATCGCGGCTTCTTGCCTTGTCGCAGCGGTAGAAACGTTCGAACAACCGCGGCAGATGCTCCTTGGCGATACCCGGACCGTTATCGATCACGCTGAGGTGGACAAACTCCTCGCCCTGTCTGTTCCGACTGCCCTGGCAACGCAGGGTGATCAGCGAACCCTGGGGGCTGTAGGCAATGGCATTGCCCAGCAGATTGATCACCGCCTGCTCCAGGAGCGGCTGATTGATCGGCGCATACCACTCCTCGTCGCTCTCCACCTGGATGATAATCCCCTTCTCGTCGGCCTGCACGGCGCAGGTCTGGAGCGCGCTTTCCAGTACCGGCCCAACCTCGGCCACCGTCAGGCTGATATCCCTGCGCTGCTCCCGGTCCTCGATTCGTGACAGGGTCAGCAGGTCGTCGACGATGGCATCCAGCCGATTGGCCTGACGGACGACAATGGAGAGAAACCGGCGCGCGTTGTCCTGATCCTCGAGCGCCCCGTCAAGCAGGGTTTCGACATAGCCCTTGATGGCGGTGATCGGTGTCTTTAGCTCGTGGGAGACGTTGGCCACGAAGTCCTGACGAATGTTTTCCAGCCGGTTGAGCTTGGTCAGGTCGTTCATCACCAGGAGCACGCCCATGCTCCTGTCATCCTCGTCACGCAGGGGCACGGCGTGGGTATCGAGCAGGATCGGATCGGTGCCGTTGAACAGGGTCACCTTCTGTTCCTGGGGGGTGTTGTGCGCAAGGGTGCAATCCACCATTTCCAGCAAATAGGGGTTGCGGATCACCCCCTGCACCGCCTTGCCCTTGACCCCCTCCGAAGGCAGGCCAAACAGGGCCGCGGCCGCCTGATTCATGCGAATGATCTTCTTGTCGGCATCGATGGCCACCACCGCGTCGGCCATGCTGGAAAAAACCGCCTCCAGTTGGTTGCGCTGCTGGATGATGATGCGGATCCGGCGGTTGATCTGCTCGGCCATCTGGTTGATCGACCCGGCCAACCCGGCCATCTCCGCCGACATGTGTTCACTGTTGATTTTGACCAGTTGGTCGATCCGCCCCTTGGTCAACTGTTCGGCGCCCCGCTTTATTTCCTCCAGGGGGCGGCTGATGCGGCGCGCCGAGTAGAGCGAGAGCAGCGCCGCCAGCACGGCCACCGCCAGGCCGATGGCCAGCAGCTTCTTGTGCAGGGTGGCCAGCATGATCTCCACCGGCGTGATGGCAATGGCCAACCGCAGGGCGCCCCGCAGTTCCTCCTCGCCAAGCCGCACCGGAATGGCGGCATAGAGCATGGATTCGCCGAGCGTTCGGCTGTGGCGGAGGGAGTAGCCGGTTTCGCCGGCCAGGGCCGGCACCACTTCGGGCCGGGTGGCGTGGTTGTCCATCAGGTTGTGATCTTCGTTGGAATCGGCCCGCACCAGGCCGTTGTTGGCAATGACCGTGATCCGGGTCGCTGCCCGGCGGCCGGTCTGACGGACAAAATCCTGGAAGGGTCGGTCTTCCCCCCGGCTGAGGGTGGCGATGGTCGGCTCGATCAGCAGGGCACGTTCACGGATCTCTTCCTTGAGGTGCTCGATGTAGAAGTCACGGCCGGTGGTGGTCGCCAGCCAGGCGGCCAGCAGCAGGGAGAAGAGGGTGATGCCGACGCAAGCGGGAAAAATCTGCCAGAAAAGACGAATATTACGCATGGGGTTCTCGGACCTGGGCAATGGAGTTGCACCCTGAACAGGCAGGGCGGGCTGAATCGAGGCGACGGATGCGGACGGCGAGCAGCCTTGTCACTCGCGGATGCGGTAACCGATGCCGCGGACGGTTTCGATGCAGGTGCCGGCCGACCCCAGTTTCTTGCGCAGACCGAAGATCTGCACGTCCACCGCCCGGGGGGTGATGCTGTAATCGTAGCCGCGTACCTGATCGATGATCTGCTGGCGGGAAAAGACCCAGCCCGGCCGGCCGGCCAGCAGGGCGAGAATGGTGAACTCCGAGGCGGTGAGGTGGATCTCCTGGCCATCGACACGAACCTCGTGGCGGCCCGGATGGATATCCATGCCATGGCGGCTGATGAATCCGGCCTGCTCGTCCGCGTCCACGACCGGTTCCGGCGTGCGGCGCAGGGCCGCCTCGAGGCGGGCGATCAACACCCGGGGACTGAAGGGTTTGGTGACGTAATCATCGGCCCCGCACTCCAGACCGCTGACGATGTCGTCCTCCTCGCTCTTGGCGGTGAGCATGATGATCGGCAGTCCCTTGATCGCCTCCTGGCCGCGCACCGCTCGGCAGACCTCGTTGCCGTCCTTGCCTGGCAGCATCAGATCGAGCACCATGGCGTCGATCGGTTCGCGGGCGAGCAGCTGCAACGCTTCCTCGCCGCTGTCGGCGCAGGTGACGTTGAAACCGGCCTTGATCAAGTTGTAGCTGACAAGCTGTTGGATGTCGGCGTCGTCCTCGACAACCAGAATGCTTGGTTTTCTCACATGAATCTCCTGTTCGTCAAAATGGTTTGTCTGGCTGTACTGTTATGCAGCGCCTGCGGGCGTGCAACAAAAAAGCTCGACATTAACGCGATCCTAATTGATCGCTAACCGGGTCATAATCCGTGTCCCGTAAACAGCACACTGAGGAACCATTGCGTGCACACAACAAGTTTTTCGGGGAGGAACCCTGTGAGTCGACACATGCATTTCCACCGTGAGATCGATCAGCTGAAACAGATGATTCTTCAACTGGGCACCCTGGTGGAAGACCGGTTGCGCCGCGCCTGCACCATCCTGGAAACCGGGGACGAGGTTCAGGCCCAGGCGGTGATCACCGGCGACTGGGAGGTGGACGACATGGAGATCCGGGTGGAGGAGGAGTGCCTGAAAATCCTGGCCCTGCATCAGCCGGTGGCCCGCGACCTGCGGCTGATCGTCTCGATCATCAAGATCAACAGCGAGCTGGAGCGGATTGCCGATATCGCGGTCAATATCGCCAAGCGGGTGGTAACCATCAACCGCAACAGAGCCGACGGCTTTGTCGTGGCCATTGACTATCAGCCCATGGCCACGAAGGCCCTGGAAATGGTCAAGACCAGCCTCGATGCCCTGGTGACCGAGGATGCGGCCCTGGCCCGGCGGATCTTTCTCATGGACGACGAGGTCAATCGGATGCGCGACGATGCCTACAAGACAGTGATCGGCGAGATCAGCCACCATCCCGATCACGCCGCCTGCCTGGTCAACACCTATCTCATCGCCCGTCATCTGGAGCGGATCGGCGACCGGGCCAACAATATCGCCGAAGAGGTGATCTACCTTGTCGAGGGCGAGATCGTGCGCAGCAGCGAGGATCCCGCCTGAACAAAGGTGCCCCGCCGTTCCCTGGGGCAGGGGGTCGGCGGATCTCAAACACCTTCCGCTCCTTCCCATTCCCCGGCCACCCGGTTGCCGCGGCCGGGAGAGCCTCATGCCCTCCGGCCCCAGACCATGTACACCGGATCGCTCAGCCACAGTTCCTGGTGCGGGTCATCCGCCGGCCGGGGGAGGCCGCGCCGTGACAGGGTGGCTAGATCGGTGAAGCCGCCGGTGGCGTGAAAGAGTTCGGCCACCATCCCCAACCGTTCGAACTCGTGCATCTCCGACCACAGATGGGTCACCTTGGGCGGGAACCACCGGTTGGAAAAGGCAAAGGCCAGCACCCCGCCGGGCGTCACGACCCGATGCAGTTCCCGCATCACCGCCAAGGGATCGACCAGATATTCCACCGAGGCCGTACAGATGACCGCGTCGAAACTGGCCGGGGCGAAGGGCAGGGCCGGCTGGAGGTTGAGATCCTGGACCAGGGTGGCGGTGGCTCGCGGGTTGCGGGCCAGTTCCTCGGCATTCATCCCCAGCACGGTCAAGCCGGCCAGTTCGAGACTGTCCGGCAGATGCGAGGCCCAGCTGCCCATGAGATCGAGCACCCGGCTGCCGGGACGGATCAGCTCGGCATAGCGGCGGCCGATGGCCGATCGGGCGGTGCTGTCCAGGTGATGCACCAGTCGCGGCTGGCCATAGAAAAGCGCGTCCGGCTGGGGGTCGTTGCGGCTGAACGGGCCGCCGCTGGTAAAAAAGGCGGTTGCGCTGCCTGCAGAGCGGGCTTGCATGCCTGGTCCGTCACTGGCGATCCGTTCCAGCCAGTCCTCGCAGCGGCCGCCGCGTTCGTTCTGCTGCTGGGGGTGGAGGGCGATCACCTCCGCCCGCAGGAGGAGATCGCGGCCCGCCAGCGGGTGGTTGAGGTCGAAGGCCAGGTCCGCGCCGTCAGTGCCGAGAAAACGGCAGGGGCTGGTCGACACCTGGTAGACGCCGCCCACCCCCCGAAGCAGGCCCTGGGGGTAGAAGCGTCCCGGCAGCGGCCGCAGGGGAGCGCCTTGGCTGTTCCGCCCCTGAAACTGGCCGGGCCGGATCAGGAGGCGTTTGCGCGGATCATGGGGAAAGGGCGAGCGGTCGGCGGCAATGGCCACCTCGGCCCGATCGCCAACGGTCTTGCCCATCAGCTCCCTGGTCAATGACGGGTCAAGGACATCCCGCCAGAAGTTGACGGGATCGGCCCACAGGTACTCCTCGTGCCGGGTGCGGTCACTGGTCCACTCCAGGGTGAATGCCACCGTGGCCCGACTGGATTCATTGATGCGTTCCATGGTTGTACCTCCTGTTACAGGGTGCGGGATGCCGGGAACAGGGATGGCTGTCCCGGTGTCCAGGTGTGGATATAGCGGTTGACATCGAATTTGCGGCGGCAGCCGGCCTCGCTCATGGAGCGGATGGTGCCGAAGATCGGCCGCTCGGTCCAGCCCCGGTCATGGACTCCGCCGATCGACCAGGCAATGCCGCTGTAGCCGTTGGTTTCCCGGCCATCAAGGGCATAGCGGTCGTTGAGCCAGATGGCGATGCGCAGGGCCTCCGCCGGGTCTTCGCTCCATTCGAGGATCTTTTTTGCCCAGTACATGCGCATGTATCCGGCCATCTTGCCGCTGGCCACCAGCTGGTGCTGGGCCGCGTTCCACAGGGGATCGTGGGTCTGGGCGCGGTCGAACTGCGCATCGTCATACACGTACGGCCGCGGGTCATGGCGGTGCCGGGCAAGCGTCCGCTGCGCCCATTCGGGAAAGCCGCTGATCTGGTCATAATCCGGCGTGTGCAGACAGAAGTTGTCCGCGAGCTCGCGCCGCACCACCAGTTCTTCGATAAAGCTGTCCACGACCTCGCCGTGGAGGCCGCGCCGCCCTATTTCCAGGACGATCGCGTGGGACGAGATCATGCCGAAATGGAGAAAAGGAGAAAGATTGGAGCAGACCGATTGGTTCGGGTCGTTGCGCTGTCCGTAGCCCGCCAGCCGTTCGCGGAGGAAGGTGTCCAGGGTGTCCCAGGCGGCGGCTTCACCGGATCGTGGCCAGGACACCGGCTGGACACTGCGGTCCACCCGCAGGCGTGCGCGCAGGGCCGGGAAATCGAGGCTGCCCGGCAGGGTTGGCCAGGCATGCGGATGCGGTTGCAACGGCGGCACGACGGTGAGAAAATCCTGGAGATGGCGATGAATGCGCGGCCGAAAGGTCTTGGCCATGAATTCCCGGCGGTCCGAGGCAATCCAGGCGGGCACGATGTTGCGGGAATCGACCTCGTGCACCGGGCAGCGGACGTGGCCGGTCACGGTGCGCAGCCACTGCCGCTTGACCCGCAGCGGATCGAAATCGGTGGCAACCAGGGCTGGGGTCAACTCGGTGCACAGGCGGACCATTTCTTCTGCCGGGTCACCACTGCGCAGGATCAGGGGGATGTTGGCCTCGGCCAGGCTGCGGGCAGTCTCTTCCAAGCCATTGAGGAAAAAATCGTACTGCCGCAGGGTGGCATCGAGAAAGGTCGGCGCCAGACAGAACGCCACCGCCAACGGCACCCCCAGGTACCGGGCCTGTTGGGCGGCGTGGAGCAGGGCCCAGTTGTCCCGGCTCCGGAATGCACGGTGCATCCAGTAAAGCACGGGGCCTGAAGTGTGGACGGCCCCGCCGTGCATCCGCAACCGCCTGAAATCAATACCAGAGTTCATGTCGTTTGCCACCTCGCCTGCGCCATCGTCCCCGGCATCCTGTTCCGGGGAAGAAAAATCCGTGTGAATGGCATCCAGGCTCACCAGGCCAGCGATGCGCCGCCGATCATGCCTGTCCCCGCCATGGGGGAACGTGCCATTTTGCCATTTCCAACGCTCAAAATTAACCAGGAAACATTTCTGAACAATGGGAGAAGAATGAGAGATAAATGAGCGTCTCCGCTCTTCCTTGGGCAGGCGACTGCGAGGAGGTCCTCGGTCGCACTCCGATCATGGCGGCGGAAGAGCTCGCGGACGATCCGCGTTTCTCCTGAGCCCTCTTGACGAACCGGAATCCCGGTATAATTATCTTGCTCAACGTTGTTGACCGCCCGTTGTTCCGTGTCCGACCGGCATCCGTCCCGGATGGTCCCTTTTCCATAAGCCAATGGAGCCTCGCATTATGCACACCTTATCGAAACCGCGCACCAAAACGATTCTTGCCTCCTGTCTGCTGTGCCTGACGCTGCTGGCTGGAGGTTTTCATGCTTCCCACGCCCAGAGCGAGGAAGACCTGGCCTTGCTGGACCGCAGCGCCAAGGCTTTCTCTTCGGTGGTGAAAAAGGCCGGCCCGGCGGTGGTTCATGTCGGGGTGGAAAAGGAAACCACCGCCAGGGGCATGGGGCAGTTCCCTTCCGATTTGTTTAACGATCCCTTTTTTGAGCGCTTTTTCGGGCCGCAGTTCCGCCACCCGCGCACCAACCCCAAGCAGGACAAGCGGACCTTCAAGCAGGAGGCTGCCGGCTCTGGCTTCATCATCGCCAGCGACGGCTACATCCTGACCAACAACCACGTGGTCGAGGAGGCCAGTAAGATCACTGTCCGCCTGGCCGACCAGCGCGAGTTCCCCGCCAAGGTGGTGGGCACCGATCCTCAGTCGGACGTGGCCATCATCAAGATCGACGGCAAGAACCTGCCGGTCCTGCCCCTGGGCAATTCGGACACCCTGGAGGTCGGCGAATGGGTCATAGCCATCGGTAGTCCCTTTGAGCTCAACCAGACGGTCACCGTTGGCGTGGTCAGCGCCAAGGGCCGCAACCGCATGGGCATCACCGATTACGAGAATTTCATCCAGACCGACGCGGCCATCAACCCCGGCAATTCGGGTGGGCCGCTGCTCAACATCCACGGCGAGGCCGTGGGCATGAACACCGCAATTTTTTCCCGAAGCGGCGGCTATATGGGCATTGGCTTCGCTATCCCGATCAACATGGCCAAGAGCATTGAACAGCAGCTGCGCAAGAGCGGCAAGGTCACCCGCGGCTGGTTGGGCATCCTCATTCAGGATGTCAACGAGGAGATGGCCAAATCCTTTGGCGGCAAACAGGGCGGCGGCGCCCTGATTTCCGACGTCACCGACGGCTCGCCCGCGCACAAGAACGGCCTGCAGCAGGGGGACATCATCACCGCCATCAACGGCGAACCGGTGACCGATGTGGCCGACCTGCGCAACAAGATCGCCATGACCCCGCCCAACACCGAGCTGCGGCTGCGCATCCTGCGCGATGGCCAGGAGAAGGAGCTGACGGTGACCGTGGGCGAGCAGCCCGCCGACATGGCCTCGGTGGCCAAGAAGATGGGCGGTTCGACCTTGAGCGAACTCGGCCTCTCCCTCCAGGATCTGACCAAGGAGGTGGCCGAGCAGTTCGGTTACAGCAGCAATCAGGGCGTGCTCATCGCCGATGTCGAACAGGGCAGTGCCGCCGCCGAACTCGGCCTGCAGGCCGGCATGCTGATCGAGGAGGTCAACCGCACCAGGGTCCGCACCCTCAAGGAACTGCAGCAGGCCCTGAAAAAATCGAGCAATGCCAACCAGGTGCTGTTGCGCATTCGTTCCGGCGAACACAGTCAGTACGTGGTGCTGCAGACCAAATAGGCCTGATCTGCTCTTGCCGCACACAGCCGCTGCCGGAACCTCCGGGGCGGCTGTTTTTTTTGGGGGGCCGCGAAGGTGATTCGTCAGCCGTTCCCTGTTGCTGCCGACCGCAGCAGCTGTTCGATTTTTTCCTGCAATCCTTGGACGGTGAAGGGCTTTTTGATAAAGGGAAGCTCGCTGTCCCGGTCGTCGAGGACAAGAATGTCTGCGGCATAACCGGACATGAACAACACCTTGATGTCCGGCCGCCGGGCCAGGATTTGGCGGCTCAATTCCCGGCCGTTCATCTCCGGCATGACCACATCGGTGAGCAGCAGATCAATCGTCCGCTCCGCGTCGGCGCAGATGGTCAGAGCCTCCTGCGGAGTCATCGCCACCAGCACGGTGTAGCCGCTCATCTCAAGAATGTCCCTGGCCATTTGCCGCACGGTTTCCTCGTCCTCGACCAGCAGGATGGTGCCGCATTTGTCCCGTGCCAGTAGGTGCTGCCGTTCCTCGGTCAGGCCCTCGGAGTGGACCGTGCTGCGGGGCAGGAACACCTTGAAGACGGTGCCGACGCCCACCTCGCTCTCGACCAGCACCAGCCCCCTGTTCTGGCTGACGATGCCGTAGATCGTCGCCAGCCCAAGCCCCGTGCCCTTGCCGCTTTCCTTGGTGGTGTAGAAGGGTTCAAAGATGTGCGCAAGGGTCTCCGGTCCCATGCCGCTGCCGGTGTCGCTGACCGTCAACCGCACATAGTCGCCCGCCGTGATTTCCGGATAGTGCCGGACAAAGGCGGCATCCAGGTGGACATTGGCGGTCGTCACGGTCAGCAGGCCGCCCTGCTCCATGGCGTCGCGGGCATTGACCACCAGGTTCATGATCACCTGGTCCACTTGGGTGGGATCCATGTGGATCGGCCACAATCCATCGGCCAGTCTGACCTCGAAGCGGATGTCCTCGCGGATCAGCCGGCCAAGCCCCTTGTGCACCCCCTTGACCACGGCGTTGAGGTCCAGCACCTGGGGGGAAATGGCCTCCTGCCGTGAAAAGGCCAGCAGTTGGCGGGTGATGTCTCGCGACTGGGTGGCGGCCCTGATGATTTGATTGAGATAGCCGCGCATTTTGTCCGGGCTCGGTTGGCTGCTTTTCGCCAGGTCGGCATAGCCGAGAATGACCGACAGCTGGTTGTTGAAGTCGTGGGCCACGCCGCCGGCCAGACGACCGACCGCTTCCATCTTCTGCGCCTGACGCAGCTGGGCCTCAAGCCTGCGCTTTTCCCGCTCCTCTTCCTTTCGTCCGGTGGTGTCGACCATGATTCCCCGCCGCCACCGTGGCACGCCGTTTTCCGCAACCACGGTAACCATGTCTTGCATCCATACTGTCTCGCCGTTTTCCGCCAGGAAACGGTATTCCAGGACATGGTCCTCGCCGGCCCTGGTCTTGGCTTGGGCATGGGCAGAGACGTGCTCGCGGTCCTCCGGGTGGAGGTGCGCGCGCCAGAACCCCTTCGCCGCCCAGGCTTCCACCGGATAGCCCAGCAGCCGTTCCGCCTGCCGGCTGACATAGGTGAAGGCAAAGGTGTGCGCATCCGCTTCCCAGACAATGCCGTCCACGGAATCAACCAAATTGACGAAACGGGCGCGTTCCGTGCGCAGTTCCTCCTCGATCCGTTTCTTTTCGGTGATATCCCATGCCACCCCCAGCACCCCGAGCAGGCGGCCGGAGTCATCGTAGATCGGGGTCTTGATGGTTTCCAGCAGCTCCCGGTGGCCGTCGGCGGCATAGGTGATCCATTCCTCGTTGATCGTCGGCTGCCCGTTGTCGATGGCCTTGCGGTCGTTGGCCCGGAAAAAATCGGCCTGCTCGCGGGCGACGAAATCGTAATCCGTCTTGCCGACGATATGTGCTTCGCTGGTACCGAAAAACTGTTCAAAGCGGTTGTTGCAGCTCAGGTAGACGCCATCCGGGTCTTTCATCCAGATCATCGCCGGCACGGTCTGGAGAAGGTTGCGCAGCCGGGCGCGTTCCGTTTCCAAAACCTGCTGAGCCTGCTTGAGCGCGGTGATATCATGGGCCATGAAGTAAATGCAGTCTTCCCCCCAGACGGTGATCGGCCGCATGAACATCAGGGCATCACGCCTGTCGCCGGATTTGGTGGTGAGCACGAATTCATAATTTTCCAGCCATCCCCGCTCATGGATAATGGCCATGGCTCCGGCCCGCGCCTCCTGGGTCCACAACCCCAGCCCCACCGAGGTCCGCCCCAGGGTCTCTTCCCGTTCATATCCGGTCATGGCGATGAAACCATCATTCACCTCGAGGAAGCAGCCATCGCTCATGCGGGTGATGCCGGCCATTTCCGGCATCAGACGAAAGATGGCCGCGTATTTTTGTTCCGAGAGGCGCAATTCCTCCTCGGCCCGTTTGCGGTCGGCCACTTCCCGCCGCAGCTCTTGATTGCGTATCTGCTCCCGGGCGGGACGGGCCGCCAGCGACCAGATGAAGGCCGCCACCAACAGGCTGTTGAGCAGGCCGATCCAGAACAACGGCGAATCGATCGGCGTTTTCCGCGGCCAGCCGCCTTTGCGCACCGCGCAGATCTGCCACTGCGTTCCGGGAACATTCACCGGCATGCAGACCGGATTGTCGGCAAACAGCCGCTCCTCCCCGCGCAGGATCAGGCCGGGCCCGCCCTGGTGGTCGACTTTGCGCAGACCGATGGCAAATCCCTTCGTTGCCTCCACGCCACCGACATCGAGCAGGGCATCGACCCGGGTCACCACCGACACGATCCCCCAGTAACGAGGTTCGGTCCCTGGCGGCCTGTTGGCGGCGGTGAACACGGGGACTCGGGCGATCAGTCCCTCGCCGCCCTGCACCAGCCGGTGGGGGCCGGCGAGGATGGGGCGTCTGCTGGCCATCGCCTGACGCACGGCCGCGTACTGCTCCGGGTTGGATGCGTAGCGAAACCCGATGGCCTCCTTGTTGCCTTCGAGGGGAAAGATCATGGCCATCTTGTTGTCGGGGGCGATGCCAATGTTGTGAATCTGGGGATGCCCCTTGATGGCCTGCCGGGCCAGGGCCTCGAACAGATCGTGGCTGATGGTTCCCTGGTGGGCGATGACATCGGCAAGGGCCGAGGTGGCGCTGAAGACCGTGGCCACGGTGCCTTCCAGGCGGGCGCGGATGGTGGCCAGGTCGTTGAGCGCCTGGCCGCGCGCCTCGCTGATCCGCTGTTGCGTGTCCAGCAGACCGATCCGCCAGCTGAGCAGGGCGCCCAGCAGCAGCGCCAGGCCGGCCAGGACCCAGGGAATCTGGATGCATCGGGAGATGACGTTCGCTGTCCTTGGTTGCTCCACATCCGCCTCCCCAAAAATGTCCGGCCCGGAAGGCCCGATGCCGGAGAAGAGCCGAAAATCCATTGAGATGTATGCGCGTAGGATAGCAGGGGCCGGGGCGGTTGCAAATGGGAATCAGGCAGGACGAGGTAGATTCCTCCAGGCGGGCAATGTTTTCGATTGCCAGGCTGAATGGCGGGCAATAGTATGCACGGCATCCAATTGTATCGAGGAGGAGACCACGGTGCGCATCCACGCCTTGCAGCACGTTGCCTTTGAAGGGCTGGGCCATATTGGCCACTGGGTCGAGAAGCAGGGCTACCCCCTGAGCATGACTCGGCTGTACGCGGGCGACCCCTTGCCCACGCTGGCCGATTTTGATCGGCTGGTGATCATGGGCGGGCCGATGAACATCTACGAGGACGGCCTGTATCCCTGGCTGGCCGGGGAGCGGGCGCTGATTCGGGAAGCGATCGCCGCGGGCAAGTCGGCGGTGGGCATCTGTCTGGGGGCGCAGCTGCTGGCCGATGCCCTCGGTTCACCCGTTGTCGCCGGCCGGCACAAGGAAATCGGCTGGCTGCCGATCCGGCTCACCGACGCGGGCAAGCAATCCGCCCTGTGGGCCGGGCTGCCCGACCAGCCGGTGGTGTTTCACTGGCACGGCGATACCTTTGCCATTCCCGCTGGCGCGATTCATCTGGCCGAGAGCGCAGGCTGCGTCAGCCAGGCCTTTGTTTACGACAACCGTATCCTCGGGCTGCAGTTTCATCTGGAATCCACGCCGGACACGGTGCGGCAGATCGTGTCCCACTGTGGCCACGAATTGGTGCCGTCCCCCTTTGTGCAGAGCGCGGTCGAGATTTTCCGCGATGGTCCGGACCATTTCCCGGTGATCAACCGGATGCTGGAAACCTTGCTGACCCGGTTGGGCTAGCCCTCTTGGCGGCCGGGTTCAGGTCGGCTGCCGCATCTGCTGCTCCTTGAACCGCACCAGGGCGGCGAGAAAATCGCAGCAGGGCGTGGGCACGCCGAATTTTCGGCCCTGCGCCGCCACATAGCCGACCATGGCTTCGACCTCGGTCGGTTTGTTGTGGTCCAGGTCCTGGAGCATCGAGGCCCGGTGGTTGGAGGTGGCCGGAATCAGTTGGCCGTAAAAGACCCTGCCATAGCTGGCCGCATCGGGCCACGGGGTGGTGCCGCCCATGGCATTGATCACTGCGAAGGTCTCCTCGATCACCTGATCCATGAGCATCCGGGTTTCAGCGCTCTCTCCCAGGGCGCCGTAGGGGACGCCGAGGAGGGCGCCCAGCGGGTTGAGGGCGCAGTTGTAAAGCAGCTTGGCAAAGAGCGACTGGTAGATGTCCGCCACCGCGATGCTGGGCAGACCGGCATGGCTGAGCGCATCGGCCAGCCGTTTGGCCGCCGCCGGAATGGTGCCGCGCACGCAGCCGCCCACATGAATGGCATCCGCGGAAACGGTGATCCGCACCACGCCGGGCCGTTCAATCTCGAAACCGGTGATCACCCGCCCCGCCAGGCTGCGCTCGCGGCCGAGGCGTTCGGCCAGTTTCTCCAGGTTGCCGCAGCCGTTCTGCAGTGAGACCACCGGGCAGTAGCACTCGTGCAGCGCGGCGATATCGCTGATCGCCTTGTCCGTGTCATACGTCTTGGTGGTGAGCAGGATGGCCTCGTAGTCGCGGCCGCTTCGGCCCCTGATTCCGGTGAACAGGCCGATCTGGCCCGGCGGCACACCGTGGTCGCCGAAAATGCCGGTGACCCGCAGGCCCGTGGTCTGCAGCGCCTCGACAAAGCGCGGCCGAAGCACGAGGTCGACCTTGTGGCCGTCCGCGGCCAGCATGCAGCCGATGGCCTGACCCAAGGCCCCGGCCCCGTAAATCAAAAAATGCATGAGTTCCTCCCAGAATGCCTGCTCAGTCTTGCCGCCCCGAAGCCAACGCCCTCCCTTCACGGGCGGATCACCCCGCAGGCGCGGGCTGGTCGTTCTGTCTTCTTGTCAGGGGGCGGCGATCACCGTGGAATTGATCATCATCGCCGCCATGGCCGCCAATCGGGTCATCGGCCGCCATCATACCATTCCCTGGCACATAGCGGAAGACATGGCCCACTTTAAAGCCACCACCATGGGGCATCCGGTGATCATGGGCCGCATCACCTACACCTCGATCGGATTGCCTCTGCCGGGGCGAACCAATATCGTGGTCAGCCGGACTCCCGGCTTCCAGCCCCATCCGGACTGCACGGTGGTGACCTCCCTGGAGGCGGCCATCGATTGCTGCCGGACCGCTGCCAAGGCCTTTGTCATCGGCGGCGCGCAGTTGTACCGTGCCGCCCTGCCCCTGGCCCAAACCCTGATCCTCACCCGGATCGACCGGGAGTACGCGGGGGATGTCTTGTTTCCTGATTTTTCCGATCAGCCCTTTGTCTGTGTCGAGCGGAAACCGCTGGCCGCCAGCGTGCCGCTGACCATCGAAATCTATCGGCGCATGGGCCTCTCTGGCGCGGCCCCGGGTAATCCGCCGGTCTGACGTGACGTTTTTTGCGGTAGGTGCGGGAAGGCTATGCATTCCACCTTCTTTTATGCTACAGAACAGCCATGCGACGCTTTTTTTTCCCCCACCATGCCCACAGCGGCGATTTGATCGAACTGTCCGGGGCGGAGGCACGGCACATCGCCTCGGTGCTGCGCCTCAAGCCAGGGCAGGCCGTCGAGTTGTTCGACGGTCAGGGACAGGTGTGTGCGGCGGTTTTGCAGACAGTGGGCAAGCACCAGGTGACAGCGAGGGTCACCGCGATCCGCAACGAACGCCCTGCGGTCAGTGTCCCGCTGACCCTGGCGCAATGCCTGTTGAAAGGCAAGAAAATGGATCTGCTGGTGCAAAAAGCCACCGAACTTGGCGCCCAGGCCTTCATGCCGGTGGTGTCCGCCTACTGTGAAAACCATGGAGATCGGGACCATCAGCGGGAACGCTGGCAACGGATCATGATCGAGGCTTGCAAGCAGTGCCACCGCTCCAACCCTATGGCCATTCTGCCGGTGGCCCGGCTCGATCAGGCCGATTTTACCCCCTACGATCATCGGTTGGCCGCCTGGGAAGGAGAGCGACAGGCTGCCCTGCCGACCCGATTCATTGATCACCCCGGTCCCCTCTGCCTGTTCTTGGGTCCGGAGGGCGGCCTTCACGACGACGATCTCCGTCTCCTGACTCAGTGGTCCTTCACGCCCTTTTCCCTGGGCCGACATATCTTACGCGGTGAAACCGCTGCCCTGGCCGCGCTCTCCATTGTCCAGTACCTGAGCGGCTTTCTCCGGCCGGAGACCGCGAATTGCGCCGAATCGTCCCCTCCCGCTGAACCCTCACTTTTTTTCGAGCCATGAGAGCTGTTGTGCAACGCGTTACCCAGGCCCAGGTCGAGGTCGAGGGGCAGGTCACCGGCGCCATCGCCGCAGGCCTGCTGGTTCTGCTCGGCGTGCATCGCCACGATACCGACAAGGATCTGGCCTGGATGGTGGATAAGATCCAGCATCTGCGCATCTTCGAGGACGAGGGCGGGCTAATGAACCGCTCGCTGGCCGACGTCGGCGGTCAGTTGCTGGTGGTCTCCCAATTCACCCTCTATGGCGACTGCCGCAAGGGACGCCGACCGTCGTGGAACGAGGCGGCCCCGCCCGAGTTGGCCCGGCAGCTCTACGAACAATTCATCGACCGCTGCCGCGGGCGCGGCATTCCCACCCAAGCCGGCGTTTTTCAAGCCATGATGCAAGTTTCCTTGACAAATTCCGGCCCGGTCACCATTCTTTTGGATTCCCACAAAACCTTCTGACCCCATGCCGGACCGGATTGCCCGGCCCCCAGCAAACAAGGAAAATCGAATCCGCGGCGTGATGGATGGAACCCATGCCGGGATTTTTACGGAGCGGAGCGTTATGACCTCATTTGCCATCGGCTCGACCTACCACGGCTTTGTTCTTGAGCGGAAAGAATTCCTGCCGGAAATCCATTCCACGGTCTTCCTTTTCACCCATGCGGTGCTCGGCTGCCAGGCCCTGGCGATCAAGAACCAGGATGAGAACAAGACCTTTTGCGTCTCGTTCATGACCGTGCCCGAGGATTCCACCGGCGTGGCCCACATTCTTGAGCATTCGGTGCTGATGGGCTCGGAAAAATACCCGGTGCGCGACGTGTTCGGCGAGATCAACAAGGGCGGGCTGATGACCTTCCTCAATGCGATGACCGGCTCGGACACCACCTGGTATCCCTTCGCCACCCGCAATCTCAAGGAATACTTCAACATCATGGACGTCTACTGCGACGTGGTGTTCAACCCCTTGCTGCTGCGCTCGACCTTTGAACAGGAAGGGTGGCATTATCACCTGGAAAACGAGGAGGACCAGCTGCAGTACATGGGCGTCGTGTTCAACGAGATGAAGGGGGCCTACTCCGACCCGATCCGCTCCCTGTTCCACCACATCTATCGCGGCCTGATGCCGCAGTCGACCTATGCCCACGAATCCGGCGGCGATCCCCGGCGCATCCCGGACCTCAGTTTCGAGCAGTTCGTGGAATTTCATCGCGGCCACTATCACCCCTCGAACTGCACCCTGTTTTTTTATGGCGATGCCCCGCTCGACGAGGAGCTGGCCTATGTGCAGCAGAACTTTCTAGCCCGCTACACCGCACCGGCGGCCAAGGCGCGGATCGAGCCCGGACTTGATCTCCGTGAACCGCTGTGTATCGAGGACACCTACCCGGTGCAGCCGGGCAGTCCCACCGCACAGAAAACCTTTCTCGCCATCAGCTCAACCGTGGGCACGGTCCACGACCGCAAACTCAACGCCGCCTTCCAAATCATCGCCAACATCCTGTTCAACTCCGATGGCTCGCCATTGAAAAAGGCGATTATCAATGCGTATTTGTGTAAAGATTTCGGTGGATTGTTTCTTTCGAACGCCAGCTTCAAAACCCTGATGATCACCTATCTGGTCGGCACCGATCCAGAGAAACGCGACCACTTCCTGGCCCTGTACAAGGCGACCCTGTCCCGCATGGTCGAGGAGCGTCTCGACAAGGACCTGGTGCTTTCCGAGTTGAACCGCTACGAGTTTTCGGTGCGGGAGGAAATGAACAAGGCTCAGCGTGGCCTGGATCTGATCGGCAAGGCTCTGCCGGCCATGAAGCACGGCCTGACCCCCTTCGAAGCCCTGCAGATCGACGCCCTGTTGGCGGAAATTCGCAAGGATGCCACGGAAAACGGCTACTTCGAGCAACTGATCCGGACCTATCTGCTCGACAATCCGGCCACGGTCACCGTCACCCTGGCACCCGACGCCGAGAAAATGGCCCAGAACCTCCAGGAAGAGCAGCAACGGCTTGACGCCTTCGGCCAATCGCTGGACACCGACGGCCGCCGTCGGCTGGTCGAGCGAACCCAGGAACTGATCGCCCTGCAGAGCGCGGCCAACACGGTGGACGATCTGCGTCGCCTGCCCCGGCTCACCCTGGCCGACCTGGATGCCCATCCGCCCTTCCATGCCGTCCAGCCGGCACTGCTTGGGCACACCGAACTGCTGATCAACGACCTGGAGACCAACGGCATCTGCTATCTGGACCTTGGGTTCGACTGCTCGGCCCTGCCCTTGGAGCTGCTGCCCTATCTCGACCTGTTCGCCACCATCCTCACCGAGATCGGTACCGAGCAGAAGGATTACATGCAGTTCGCCAAGGCGATCAACCTGTGTACCGGCGACTTTTCCCATTCCGTCCAGGTTTACGTGCGTCAGGGCGAGCCTCAGACCGTGCGGCCGATTCTGTGGGTGCATGCCAAGGTGCTGTCGGCCTATTTGGAACAGGCCATTGACCTGATCAGCGAAGTGCTGGCCTCGGTCGATTTTTCCGACGAGCATCACATCGAGGAGATTATCCACCGGGAATTCGCCTGGGCCGAACATGCGGCGCAGAGCGACGGCTATTCCCTGGCCCTGACCAGGGCCTTTTCCCATCTCAGCCGCGCCGGGCAGTATAACGAACAGATCCACGGCATTCAGGCCTATCTTCACCTCAAAGGCCTGGCTGGTAACTACCTTGAGCACGAGGCCACGCTCCATGCCGCCCTCCGCCAGATCCGCGACCTGCTGCTCCGCCGCCAAGGGCTGATTGTGACGATCACCGCCGAGGACCGGGAAATTAGCCGCTTCCAGGAACTGGGCGCCTCTTTGGTCAACGCCCTGCCCGATCTGCCCGTGGTCCCGGCACGCCCGTCCTTTCCGACCGTGCCCGCGACCCAGGCCTTCACCACCTCCGCCGAAGTGGTGTACAACGTGCAAGCCTGTACCCTTTTCCCGGACGCCTCGCGCTACAACGGTTCGTTCGAGGTGCTGCGCACCTGGCTGTCACGAGACTATCTGTGGAATACGGTCCGGCAGATGGGTGGAGCCTACGGCTGTTTCATTCAGTTCAACCACCTGACCGGCAATTTCGGCATGATCAGCTACCGCGATCCCCAAGTACGGAAAACCTTCGAGGCCTATGAAGCCCTGGCCAAGGTGATCGGCAGCCTGTCTCTGTCCGATGAATCGCTGCAGCAATTGATCGTCGGCGCCTATGGCACGGCAACGCCCCATCAGGGGCCGGCCACCCGGGGGGCCACCGCCCGCAACGATTATCTGGCGGGGATCACTCCGGCCTTCCGGCAACAGCGGATCGAAGAAATCATTCGCACCAGCGTCGACGACCTGCGCGGTTTTGCTCCGCTTTTCGCCCAGCTCTCCGCCAAGCCCATCCGGGCAACCATCGGCGGCCGGGAGAAGATCGACCAGGATCGCACCCTGTTCGAGCATGTCACAGAGCTGTAATCCTTTCGGCTGTCAGCCCTTCTTCCCGGTTGACAGCCGATCCACCACCCGGTTGTAATACGGTCCATCCTCGCCCAGTTCGACGCTTCGGCCCATACGGCATTCGATCTTGGTTTTCAGGCAGCTTATCTTTTTGAGTTGTCGAACTTTTTCTTTTTCGTCGCGGCAACCGTCCAGCAGCTGTTCCAACCGGGTGATTTCCTTTTGCAGGGCAACCTCCTCCGGCACGTAGCCGGCATTTTTCAGCAACCGGTAGCCCATGCGCAAATCGGCAGGCACATGGGCCAGGTCATCCGGCGGCAGCGGCTTGCCTTTCCAGTGGCTCAGATCGGGAATGGTGCCCTCGGCCATGGCCTGTTGGATTTTCCGTTCCGCGATTTGCTGTATGACCGAAAGCATGCCCTTTCCTCTCTTTTTCTTGTTTCTTCAGTGCCAGCCGCTACAATAGGGCGTTGACCCGATACGCGCAGCCCGGCTGCCTCATTTTGCTGTTCAACCCAAGGAGTGACCCATGATATTCAAACGAAAGCTGTTGATCCTTCCCCTCAGCCTGCTGGTGGTGCACGCCCCCGCCTGGGCCGATGATCTGCCCTGGGAAAAGAAGCTGCCCTTCAAGCAGGCCACCATCCATTACGAGCTGACCGGCAGCGAGCAGGGCAAGGACACCTTGTATATCAAGGAATATGGCAAGATCCGGGCAAAGTACCATACGGCCACGACCACGATCATGGGAGAAACCACCAAGGCGGACACCATTGAGATCACCGATCCAGACTGGATCACCACCTATGATCTGATCGAGCAAAAAGGGGAAAAAACCACCAACCCGAGCAAGATCTATCAGGCCGAGTATAACAAACTCAGTGCTGAGGAGAAAAAGAATTTCGAGAGAAACGCCACGGAACTCGGCGCAGGCCTAGCCACCAATTTCGGAGGTTCGGTGACGCAGAAGAGCGAGAAACTGATGGGCTATGACTGCGATGTGGCCACCGTGGGCGGCATGTCCACCGTCTTCCTGCTGCATGGCAGCGACATCCCTCTCAAATCCGAAGTATCGATGATGGGCGTGAAGAATCTCAACCTGGCCACCAAGATCGATACCGATTCGGCCATACCAGATCGTGTCTTTGCCCCTCCCGCCGGTATTGTGGCCGAGCGTAATCCGGAAATGGAGAACATGATGAGCGGCACCATTCAGCACATGGTGGCCACCCTCAAGAAACCCGATGGTGCCAAGGAAATCCAGCAGGCCGGGCCGATGGGCATGATGGGGACAGGCGGCATGGAGCAAATGATGCGCCAGGGCATGGAAAACGAGGGCATGAGCAAGGAAGAACAGGAAGAAGCGATGCGGCAGATGCAGGAGGCGATGCAGCAATTGAAGCCCCAGCAATGATTCAACCAAGCGCCCCCGGAGATCAGTGCTCCGGGGGCGCTTGATTTTATTTTTGCAGAATGGTGTCCTGTCTGAAGTCCCGGTCGTTCTTTTCCGGGTAGTCGAGAATGTAATGCAAGCCGCGCGACTCCTTGCGTTGGCTGGCGCTCTGAACAATCAGATCGGCCACCACCGCCAGGTTGCGCAATTCGACCAGATCCGGGGTGAGCAGATAATCGTAAAAATGCTCCTTGATCTCCTTGAGCATCCAGCCCAACCGGGTCTGCATCAGCTCCAGCCGTTTTGTCCGGCGGACAATTCCCACATAGTCCCACATCAACTGGCGCACCTGATCCCAGTTGTGTTTGATCAGGATCGATTCGTCGAGCAGGGCCGCGCCCCCCGTCCGCCAAGGGTCCACGGAGATGCGGTCCAGACGGCGGATGCCCTCCATCTGTTCCTTGAGCACTTCAGCCGCCCGGTGCGCAAAGACCACCGCTTCGAGCAGGGAGTTGGAGGCGAGGCGGTTGGCGCCGTGCAATCCGGTGCAGGCCGTTTCCCCCAGGGCCATCAGGTTGGTGATCGAACTGCGGCCCCAGGCATCGACCAGCACCCCGCCGCACATGTAGTGGGCGGCCGGTACCACAGGGATGGGTTTCTTGGTCAGGTCGACGCCGTGCTGTTTGCAGGTCGTGTAGATGTTAGGGAATCGTTCCTTGAGGAAGGCGGCCGGTTTGTGCGTGATGTCGAGGAACACGCAGTCCGCGCCGGTGGCCTTCATTTCCGCGTCGATGCCCCGCGCCACCGCATCGCGGGTGGCAAGATCGCCCCGGTCATCGTACTTTTTCATGAAGGCTTCCCCCTGTTGGTTGATCAGGATGCCGCCCTCGCCGCGCACCGCCTCGGAAATGAGGAAATTTTTCGCCTCCCGGTTGAAAAAACAGGTGGGATGGAATTGGATGAACTCCAGGTTCGCCACCTTGGCCCCGGCCCGGTACGCCATGGCCACCCCATCGCCAGTGGCGATATCCGGGTTGGTGGTGTACAGATACACCTTGCCGCAGCCGCCGGTGCAGAGCACGGTTACACCTGCGATTCTCGTTTCAACCTCACCGCTGACCCGGTTGAGGACATACGCGCCCAGGCAGCGATCACCATTGGTCCTGTCCCGTCCACGCGCCTTGGATTCGATGAGCAGATCGATGGCCAGATGATTTTCCAGGACCTCGATATTGGGATTGGCGGCTATTTGCTCCAGCAAGGCCCGTTCGATCTCCTTGCCGGTCAGGTCCGAGGCGTGGGCCACCCGCCTGGCCGAATGGCCGCCTTCCATGCCCAGATCAAAGCCTTCGCCGTTTTTCCCTTTCTGGAACCGAACACCCAGTGCCATCAACTCTCGAACCCGATCCGGCCCCTCGGTGGTGACGATGCGCACGATCTCTTCGTTGCACAGCCCATCGCCCGAACACAGGGTGTCGGCGATGTGAGCATCCACGGAGTCCTCCACCGAGAGCACCGCTGCCACGCCGCCCTGAGCCAAATTGGTGGCGGTGTCCGCCTTTTTCTTTTTGGTGATCAGGGTCACCCTGGAAAACTGCGCCGCCTTCAAGGCAAAGGAAAGACCTGACACACCGCTGCCGATAATGAGTACATCGCTATAATCCGTCATACCTGGGTCCTGCGCCGACTTTGTTTCACGTGAAACATGGGCAAAGTTGTTT